>NZ_DURI01000109.1 GCF_012837295.1 Corynebacterium sp.
GAAGCCGGGTCGTAGGTGCCTTCGGACGGCCGGATTCGGCGGGATGCTTCGCCTGCTTGACGACGGCCCGCCGAAACCTCCCCCGACGGGCTCATCCGCAGACGCAGGTCGGGCGCCGGCCGGGCGTGGGCCGGCCAGATTCGGCGGGCGTCGGCCGGGCGCGGGTCGGGCGTCGGCGGTTGCGGGCGGATGTTGGTGTCGAATGATCGACGCTCATTCGCCGGTGTCCGGAAAACCGCAGGTGGTCAGGTTTGCTACTCGGGAGCGTTGATCGTTTGACACGAAGCCGAGGCGTAGGTGCCTTCGGGCGGCCGGATTCCGGGCTTTTTGCTTGGCGACGGCCCGCCGAAACCTTCCCTCGCCGCGGAAGCCGAGTAAACCCGGCCGCGCACTCGGCATATGGCAGAACCCGCCCCGGCCGGCTCATACACTCAGCCCCCGACGTGGCGAAACCTCCCCCGGCCGCGGGAGTCGAGAAAACCCGGCCCCCGACATGGCGAAACCCGCCCCACCGACCGCACGAGGCGGAAGGTGGAGCGGGTTAGTTCACCGGGCAGCCTGCTTGTGCAGTGGACCGCCGGGGAGCTCATGATGGACTCCGGAGAGCCCAGATCGGCCCGGGGAGCCCGTGATCGGCCCTGGGGGCCGATGCCGAGACTTAGGCCGAAGCCTTGGCGAAGCGCTCGGCGACGTCGTCCCAGTTGAAGACGTTCCAGACGGCCTTGACGTAGTCGGCCTTGACGTTCTTGTACTGGAGGTAGAAGGCGTGCTCCCACATGTCCAGCATCAGCAGCGGGGTCAGGTTCGCGGAGATGTTGCCCTGCTGGTCGGTCAGCTGCTCGACGACGAGGCGGCCGGCGACGTGGTCGTAACCGAGGACGGCCCAGCCGGAGCCCTGCAAGCCCAGCGCGGCACCGGAGAAGTGATCCTTGAACTTCTCGAAGGAACCGAAGTCGCGGTTGATGGCCTCGGCCAGCTCACCGGTCGGCTCGCCACCACCGTTGGGGGAGAGGTTCTTCCAGAAGATGGAGTGGTTGGAGTGGCCGCCCAGGTTGAACGCGAGGTCCTTGGACAGGGCGGTGACCACGCCAGCGATGGAGCCGTCGTTGCGCGCGGCCTCCAGCTTCTCCAGGGCGGCGTTGGCGCCGTTGACGTAATTCTGGTGGTGCTTGCTGTGGTGCAGCTCCATGATCTCGGCGGCGATGTGCGGCTCGAGGGCGTCGTAGGCGTAATCCAGTTCGGGCAGCTCGTAAACGGCCATGGTGAGGTCCTCCTTGAAGAATCGATTTCGCTTGTGACACCCGATGGTACCGATCCTCCGCAATTACGCAAGGTTTCGTGCGCGTAATTCGGTTGGTTCGATAGGTCCGCCACCTTCTCGCCGGGGGCTGGCCGACGGCGAGTGGTCCACGTCACCGGGCGCGTGGCCCCGACGGTACCCGCGTTCGCGGATCGGGGTCGTCCGCCCAGTTCATGCGGCCCGCGTATCCTCGCGCCCATGACTGATTCACGCGCGTTCACCCCGATCCCCGCGACCCCGGAGGCCCTCCTCGACGAGGGCGGCCACGTCGATGGTGAGCACCTGGTGCTCGGGACTCCATACGGAGGTCCGTGGCCCGATGGTGCGGAGGCGATGGTCATCGCGGCCGGCTGTTTCTGGGGCGTCGAAAAGCTTCTGTGGAATGCGCCGGGAGTGTGGACGACCTTGCCCGGATATGCGGGCGGGGTGACGCGGTGGCCGTCCTACCGCGAGGTGTGCGGCGCGCGGACCGGGCACACGGAGTCGGTGCTGGCGGTGTTCGATCCGGCCGTCACCGATTTTGCGGCGCTGCTGCGCCTGATCCTGGAGAACCACGATCCGACGCAGGGCGACCGGCAGGGCAATGACATCGGCCCGCAGTACCGGTCGGCGGTGTTCCCGCTGAACGAGGACCAGGCCCGCATCACCGTCGAGACCCTGGAGGCGTACGGGCCGAAGCTGGCGGCGGCGGGCTTTGGGCCGATCACCACCGAGGTCACGCCGCTGTCGCAGACGCCGACGGGGCGTTTCTGGGTCGCCGAGCCGTTCCACCGCGGGTACCTGGAGGCGAATCCCATGGGTTACTGCCCGGTGCACGCCACCGGCGTGACCTGCGGCTAGCGGGTGGCCTTACGGCCTTTTGCGTGACGACGGCCCGCCGCCGCGTGCAGGTTCGGGTGAACATAACACGCGACATAACACTCAACTTCGCACTGTGTTGAGTTGAGTGCGAAGTTGAGTGTGGAGTTCGGGGCGATGTCCAGTGTCAGTCTGCTTTCTGGACCCGGCGGTACCGCTGCTTGGGGCTTCGCGCGGGCTCGGTCGGCTCGATGGCTCCTTCGGCGATGAGGGCGTTGATGGCCTTGGTCACTGCGGATCGACTTAGGCCGATGGCCTTGACGATTTCCGAAGTGCTGGCACTTTCCTTCTCTGTCATGAGGGCGTTCACGTGGTCGTATGCCGTCACGTACTTCTCTGCGGGGGCGACGCGGCGCCGGCGGAAAATGAGCGTGAAGCTGGCGGGTTCGTTCTTGACTTCGGGAGGCGGCATCAGGGCTTCCGCCAGCGAGCTTTGGATCACCGCGAAGCCCGTGCCGCGGTTTTCCGCGACGATGCCTCCGCCTGGGAAGGAGGTCGATTCGAGAAAGGTGGAGAGCCGCTGGTTTCTGGTTGAGCTGACACCCGCTTTGCCGAGGTTGTTGACGGTCACGCCTCCGTAGAGGCCGCCCGGATTGGTGATCTCGAGTCGATCCACGAACATGTTGACCTGCACCTGGGACCCCCGGGAATTCGGGGAGTAGTCGCGGTGCATTAGAGCATTGACGACGGCCTCCCTGACGGCGATCAGCGGGTAGTCGGGAAGTTCCGTTCGGTAAACGTCATCGATCAATCCGGCGATTCGCATGTTGCGTTTGACCTTTTCCACGGCCGCGTCGATCAGCTCGGGGATGGGTCCGGCGAGGGTCGCTGAGTCCAGCAGCCGTTCGCCCGTGCTGATGTCGCCCTTCGATGTTCCCGGGAACAGGGCAAAAGTCACGGTCAGGCGCGGAAAGAACTCTTGCGGGTAGTCACCCATTGCCAGGAGTGCGGCGAGGGTCGGGTGGCCGTCTTTGGTGATGCGCAGGCGCTGGCGAGCGATGTCGTCGCCGTCTGCGAACGTGCGCTTGCGTACGCTCCGCTGAGCTGTGAGAAACGTCTCGAGTGCGTCGGTGTCTAGGTCCCCTTCGGAGGCCTCGGGGACCGGCTCTTCATCCCACTTGGGCTGGTGGTGTTCCTCGAGCAGTCGGTCGATTTCGTACCGAGAGAGTTTGATGTCGGCATCGCCTAGGCGGATGTAGCTGCTCTGGTACATCCCTTGCTCGCGGATGTAACAAGGCTTGTTCCGGGGCTCGATCTCCGGGACTTCGGCGACCAGAATCGGGGATCCGGCGAGGTCATGAATCTCTATGTCGACGCGAACGGATGGTTCCATCTGTTCGCAACGCGAAACCAGGGAATCCCGTGCTTTGGCCGCATCGAAGCCGGGCACCGGGGAAAATCCCTCGGCTTCGGACAGGCCGACGATCAAGAGCCCGCCGGACCCATTGGAAAAGGCGCTGAGCGTATCCCGAACGTTCTTGCCCACGCCGCTTTTGACCTCGATGGCCTGCTGGTCGGTGCCGATCGTACGAAGCTCGTCGATGAGGGCTGACAGGGCGTTGGAATCCATGATGCCTCGGTCCTTGCTGGTGGAGGACATGCCGACGCTGCTCCTCGCCGAACATAACAACCAACATAACACTCAACTTCACACAGTGTTGAGTTAAGTGTGAAGTTGAGTGCGAAGCTCGGGCTGAACCGTGGTCCGAAGCCTGGTCCGAGGTGTGGGATGGGGTGTGGGTGCGCGCCGGCTACTGCTGCGGCGCGTCCTTCGGATCGGTCGGGGCGGCCGGGTCGGTGCCGGCGCTGTTGTCGCCGAGGCGGTTGGCGGCCTCGGCCTGCACGCGGTCGATCTTGTCGGCGTACTTGCCGCCGGTGCGCTTGTCGATCTGGTCGCCGACCTTCTCGATGCCCTGGCGGACCTTGTCGGGGTTGTCGCCGATGAACTTCTTTGCCTTGTCGATGAGGCTCATGGTGCCCCGCCTTTCCTTCTTGTCCTGCTTATCTTGGTGTGCCGGTGCTTCGGCAGATCGAGATAAGAATACGCCCGCTTCCCGGCCTGATGCCGGGAAGCGGGCGTCGCCGTGTGGTGTCGGCTACTGCTGGGGCTGGTCGCCCTCGCCGCCGAAGCGCTTGCGGGCGGCGTCCTGGGCCTTGTCGACGTGCTCGGCGTGCTTGCCGCCGGTGCGCTCGTCGATGGCGTCGCCGCCCTTGTCGATGCCCTGGTTCACCTTGTCCGGGTTGTCGTCGGCGAACTGCTTGGCCTTGTCGAAGATTCCCATGTGTCGCTTCCTTTCCTGGTCGGGTGACCGCACGGGCCTCGTGTGCCCGTCCAGCCGTCTGGACGTGACCCACGTTACGTAGGTGCCGCCGATCTCGCAGGCTCCCGATGCGAGGAGCTGGTTCAGTTCGATGCGGGGATCGGGTGCAGAATGCATGAAGGGTGAATTGCAGAAGTGTCGGAGGGCCTCATCGCCAGACCTCATCGCCCCAGCTAGGAGGGCGAAACTAGGCCATTAGTAAGACAAAAGTGCCCAGGTCATCGCGGTGGGGCGCCTCGATGGTCGTGTTGACGGTCGAAGTGATTCATTTCGGGCGACGTTACGTGTTCTAGGCAACATTTCTCGACGATTTGTGAGGTCGAGTTTCGCTATTCGGGCGGTAAGCTCATATCCGGTAACGGGACTGCGTGTTCTGGATGCGGTCCGGTCGACTGGTCGACGGTTGCCGTCGTGGCGGATCCATGGAGTGGGGTCGGGCACGATGATCCCCAACGCTCCTCATGAGTACAACGTCACGATCAAGTTCCGGTTGGATAATCCAACGTACGACCCGGCTACGTGTTATGCCCTTTATGCCCTTTATGCTTTCGGCGGGAGATTGCGCCGGGCCCACTTCGCGATCCTCTTGAATCGCACGCCCGCCGCCCCCGCGCCGTCGTCGTCAAGCTCGAAGCCCAAGATCGCCGCCCACGCAGGCAACGACTCCACCTCATACCGGTGCCCATGCCCATCGCCGACGTCGACGCTGACCAAACCATCGATGAGCACCTGCAGGAACGTCACCACCGGGAACCACCGCACCGCCGACGACACGTCGCGGCCCAATCGCTCGCGCAGCCAATCCGGCCGCCGCCACGCCAACGGATAATCCCACCACACGATCGGATCCGACGCGTGCTGCAGATACGCCACTCGCGGATGCTCCCACTCGCCCAACGGCTCGCCGTGGAACGACTCCCACAACTCCTGCGGCCGCGTGGCGAACCGGATGTGCCGGCCCCCGTCGATCACCGGAGCGATCTCCGGCGACCCCGCATCGCGGCGGCGCGTCAGCTCCTTCCACATCGGCGTGAACTGCGGCGTCCCCGTCCACAACGCGCCGTCCACCGACGCCAGCATGTCCTCCGCATCGGCGAACGCACCGTTGCCGCCGAAACCGCCCAGCGACTCGCCCGCGATGATCAGCTTCGGCCGATCCCCCTCCGGCAGCAGCTCCCACTCCTCGCGGATGCGGCGGAACAGCGCACGGCCCGCAGCCGGCGGCGTCTCGTGGTCCGCCAGCCACGCCACCGGCGACGGCAGATCCGAATACTGCAGCCCCACCTGCGCGCAATTGCCGCCGGTGAGGAACTCCACCGCCATCAACCCCCACGGCGAAATCCACCCCGTGCCCGTGGTGACGTGCACGATCAGATGATCCCGCCGGAACGCCCCCGTGCGATGCAGCTCGCGGACGATCAGCTCCGTCTGGAACTTCAGCGACCGCCCCCGCACCTTCCCCGCGTACACGCGGATCGGCTCCATCACCTCGTGCCGCCCGCGCTTGGTCACCGCCGCGATGTCGCGCGCCCGCGGCCCGTCCGCCACCATCGACCGGCCCTGCGCCCCCAGCGCATGCCACGGCTCCAGCGACCACGGGCTGCCCGAACGCTCCGGCTCCCACGGCTGCGACCGCCCCGGCATCACCCGCATGTTCACCCGGTGGGCGTTGCGGTACACGCGCTCGATGGTCCTGCGGACCACCAGCTTGTCGACGGCCAGCCCCACCCCGCCACCGACCACCACGCCGGCGGCCACGGGCGCGACACCCCGGGGCACCCACGGGCGGATGACGCGGCGGAGCTGATCGAAGGCGAACTCCGCGGCGAACGTCAGCCCCTGCGTGGCCAGGTACGCGCCCGACGCCGCGACGGTGCCGCCGAACTGGGCGCGCGCCGACGACAGCGCGTCCATGCCGACCAGGCCGCCGATCGACTGCTGATGCTCGATCGACCGCCACCAGATCCACGCCGTCGCCGCCGTCATCGACCCGTGCCACGCCAGGGCGATCGCCCGCTCGGTGCGCACCGACGGCGCGAACCGGCCGAGCTTCGTGCGCCGCAGCCGCGCGTCGGCAAGGCGGAAGCCATAGCCGACCGCCACGCCCACGACATGGCCCGTGATCTGCGTGCCGAACGACACCATCGCCGTCGACGTCGCCGGCCTGGGCATCAACGACGGGCTGAACGCCGCCCACGACGCCACCTCCGCGCCGACCAGACCCGGATTCGACGGGATCCCCCGCCACGGCCGCGACCTCGGCCGAATGGGCAGCGCCGCACTCGCGGCCCGGGCCGTATCCCGGGCCATCGACTCGCGGGCCCGCGCATCCCGAAGCCGCGCGACCGGCTTCAGCGCGCGCACGAATTCCATGCCCTCAATAGTGTCAGAGGCAAGACGGAATTTCCGCCGGTCACGCGGGTTGCGGGGGGATCGCGGCGCGACGGGGCGTCGTAAAGCGGATACGGTGCGTGTGTCCAGGGTCACCGGCGGCAACCCTGTCGCCCCACATGCCCGAGCGGGCATACTCGGACACAGGTACACAACCATTGGGGCGTGAACGGGCCCAACCCGGCGGCACAGCCACCGGAGGCGAACCCACGCCGGCCCGAGCCCCGGAAGGACACGAACATGAAGGTCTCCGCCGGAAACAAGGTCGTGCTCATCGGCGCCGGCGACGTCGGCGTCGCCTACGCATACGCCCTGGTCAACCAGGGAATCTGCGACCACCTCGCCATCATCGACATCGACGAGCGCAAAACCGAGGGCAACGTCATGGACCTCAACCACGGCGTCGTCTGGGCCCCCTCCCGCACCAAGGTCACGAGCGGCACCTACGCCGACTGCGAAGACGCCGCCCTCGTCGTCCTCTGCGCCGGCGCCGCCCAAAAGCCCGGCGAGACGCGGCTGCAGCTCGTGGACAAGAACATGCGCATCTTCCGCTCCATCGTCGGCGACGTCATGGACAGCGGATTCGACGGCATCTTCCTCGTCGCCACCAACCCCGTGGACATCCTGACCTACGCCACCTGGAAGTTCTCCGGGCTGCCCGCCCACCGCGTCATCGGCTCCGGCACCGTCCTGGACACCGCCCGCTTCCGCTACATGCTCGGCGAATACTTCGAGGTCTCGCCCATGAGCGTCCACGCCTACATCGTCGGCGAGCACGGCGACTCCGAGTTGCCCGTGCTGTCGTCCGCGAACATCGCCGGCGTCGGGCTGCGGCGGCGGCTGGAAAAGAACCCCGAGCTTCACGACGAACTCGAGGAGATTTTCGTCCGGACCCGCGACGCCGCCTACGAAATCATCGACGCCAAGGGTTCCACCTCGTACGGGATCGGCATGGGGCTCGCGCGGATCACCCGCGCCATCTTCCAGAACCAGGAGGTCGCGCTGCCCGTGTCGGCGCTGCTGCGCGGCGAGTACGGGCACGAGGACATGTACATCGGCACGCCGGCGATCGTGAACCGCAAGGGCATCCGCCGAGTCGTCGAGCTCGAGTTGGACGAGTACGAGACCGCGCAGTTCGACAAGTCCGTCGCCACCCTCCGCGAAATCCAGGACCCCTTCTGGGACAACGGCGAGTACGTCCCGCAGTAGGGGCGTCGGGTCGGGGCCGCCGTCACTTCCGCAACACTGGCAGCGGCGGTTAGGGCCTCGGCGTCAGCAAGTTTGCTATCGCCCAAAACGGGACACCGGCAGAATCTTTGCGTCGATCTGACCAGCGCGTTTAGAAACCCCGTTTGTCCGGTTTTGGGCGATTCGCGGAGATTTGGGGCGGATGTGATGTGGACGGGCCGTCGTCAAGCACATCGCGGTGATGAAACCGGCCGGAGCTCGAACGCGCGGAATGCCGTGTGCGAGGTTGGGGCGTGTCGGGGGACCGGTGATGGCGCTCCAACGGCGCTGAGGTCCGTGTGGGCGCTCACGGTTTAGGCGGGGAGCTGCGGTGATGCGAATACTCGCGTCACACCAGCCCCAAACATTCTGGACGCGTTCATTTTGAAACAACGCGGCCGCAAAACTCCAGGACTTTTGGGCCGCCGATGTTTCAAAATGAACGCAAAAGGTCGAGGCTGTTACTGGTGTGACACGCCTGCGGTGAGCCGGGTGAAGTTTCCGCGATGTGAGGCGGGAGCCGAGGTCGCGCGGTCTAGATAAAGGAGTGAGGTCGGGGAATCGAGGCCGTGCGGTCGAATCAGGGGGATGGGTGCGGGGAATCGGCGCGGCGCGGGAGTTTTCAAGGGCTCAGGGGCCGGGCGCGAAGGGGATGGTCGCGACCGTTTCGTGGAGCGCGCCGCCGGAACGACCCTCGCCGAGGCGGGAACTGACCAACTCGATTTCCGTCGCCGACCACGAGGGGCCGGAGTAGACGGAGAGGGCGTGAACGACCTCGTGCAGAATGCCCGCGCCATCGTGGCGGGCGGGTCGTGCCAGGTCGCGGCCGAAATCGGCGGGGGACGGGC
>NZ_DURI01000110.1 GCF_012837295.1 Corynebacterium sp.
GCCCACACTCTCGTGTGGGACCGGAGCCCCTCCCCTGATGCGGGTGGAGAACCTGGTCGTGCGACCGGTTACCGCTTACGCGGCACCCGAAGCGCGGCGGGTGGCGCGCAGCTCGGACTCGGCCCGTGCCTTGACCTCCGGATCATCCGACTGGAGGCGAGACTCGGCGTCGGAGACGTCGACCTCGTCGGCCCAAACGGCCTTGTCGGCGAGAACGGTGATCTTCTTCGTGGACACGGAGAGGAACCCGCCCTGGACGGCGGCGACCAGAACCTGGCCGTCGTCGGTCCGGATGGTCACCGTGCCATTCTCGGTCAACTGACCGAGGAACGGCTGGTGGCCGGGCAGCACGCCGATCTCACCCTCGGTGGTCTCGGCCGTCACGGAAGTGGCCTTGCCCTCCCAGAGCATGCGCTCGACGGCGACCAGTTCGGTGGCGATGTCAGCCATGTGGAACGCCCCTTACTTCTTCTGCATCTCGGCGTACTTCTTCTCGACGTCGTCGAGGCCGCCCAGGCCGTCGAAGGCCATTTCCGGGTAGTTGTCGAAGTCGCCCTTGCAGATGCGGTCGAAGGCCACGATGGTGTCCTTCAGCGGCACGTAGGAGCCCGGCAGACCGGTGAACTTCTCCGCGACGAAGAAGTTCTGGCCCAGGAATCGCTGGATGCGACGGGCGCGCTGGACGGTGATCTTGTCCTCTTCGGACAGCTCGTCCATGCCCAGGATCGCGATGATGTCCTGGAGCTCCTTGTTCTTCTGCAGGATGTTGATGACCTGCTGCGACACGCGGTAGTGCTCCTCGCCGACGATGGACGGCTCGAGGATTCGAGACGTCGACGACAGCGGGTTCACGGCCGGGTAGATGCCCTTCGACGCAATGGAGCGGTCGAGCTCCGTGGTGGCGTCGAGGTGCGCGAAGGTGGTCGCCGGAGCCGGGTCGGTGTAGTCGTCGGCGGGCACGTAAACGGCCTGCAGAGACGTAATCGAGCGGCCCTTGGTCGACGTAATGCGGTCCTGGAGGACGCCCATCTCGTCGGCCAGCGTCGGCTGGTAACCCACGGCCGAAGGCATGCGGCCCAGCAGGGTCGACACCTCGGAACCGGCCTGCGTGAAGCGGAAGATGTTGTCGATGAAGAGCAGCACGTCCTGGTGCTGCACGTCACGGAAGTACTCCGCCATGGTCAGGCCCGACAGCGCGACGCGCATACGGACTCCCGGCGGCTCATCCATCTGGCCGAAGACGAGCGCGGTGTCCTGCAGCACGCCCATCTCCTCCATCTCGAGGAAGAGGTCCGTGCCCTCACGGGTGCGCTCACCGACGCCGGCGAAGACCGACGTACCGGAGAACTCACGCGCGATACGGGTGATCATCTCCTGAATCAGAACGGTCTTGCCGACGCCGGCGCCACCGAACAGGCCGATCTTGCCGCCCTTGACGTACGGGGTCAGCAGGTCGATGACCTTGATGCCCGTCTCCAGGATCTCGGTCTTGCCCTCGAGCTGGTCGAAGGCCGGCGGCTCGCGGTGGATGCCCCACTGCTCGCCGTCGCGACCCAGGCCCGGCTCGTCCAGGCAGTCGCCCA
>NZ_DURI01000012.1 GCF_012837295.1 Corynebacterium sp.
CGGCGGGCCGTCGTCAAGCAAAAAGCCCTGCATCCGGCCGAATCCGGCCGACCGACGGCGGCTACGACTCGGCTTCGTGCCAAACGATCAACGCTCCCGAGTAGCAAACCTGACCACCTGCGGTTTTCCGGGCAGCGACGGATGAGCGTCGATCATTCGACACCAACGTTCGACCGCCGCCCGACCCGTGCCCGCCGGCGAGCCCCGCCGTGCACTCAACCCCGGACGCTTCCGGGCTTTCGCGCACCGAATCGCCCGAAGCGTCCGGGGTTAAGTGCATGAGCCCGTCGGGGGAGGTTTCGGCGGGCCGTCGTCAAGCAGGCGAAGCATCCCGCCGAATCCGGCCGTCCGAAGGCACCTACGACCCGGCTTCGTGTCATTAGATCAACGCTCCCGAGTAGCAGATCTGACCACCTGCGGTTTTCCGGGCAGCGACGGATGAGCGTCGATCATTCGACACCAACGTCCGCCCGCAACCGCCGGCGCCCACGCGATCGACCGCCATCCGCCGAATCTGGCCGACCCACGCCCGGCCGACGCCCGACCTGCGTCTGCGGATGAGCCCGTCGGGGGAGGTTTCGGCGGGCCGTCGTCAAGCAGGCGAAGCATCCGCCGAATCCGGCCCGCACCCCCACCGGACTGGATACCGTTGCGCCATGACCTCCCGAGACACCGACGCGACCACGCGCGAGCACTCCACCGCCGCCACCGGCCCCGCCGCGACCGCCGCCGACGCCCCCGTGACCATCTCCTACGAGGAGATCGACGGCGCCCGCATCGCCGTGGTGTCGCTGAACCGGCCGGCCAAGCTCAACGGCCTGACCATGGCGATGCTCCGGGGCCTCGACGAAGCCGCCAAATCCCTGCGACGCGACCGCGACCTGCGCGGCGTGATCTTCGCCGGTGCCGGCGACTCCTTCTGCGCGGGCCTGGACTTCGGATCGGTGCTGAAAAATCCGATGGACATCGTCAAGGCCTTCGCCCCGAACCCGCTGGCCGGCGACGGCGCGAACCTGTTCCAGCGCGTCTGCTGGGAGTGGCGCCGCCTGCCCGCGCCGGTCATCGCGGTGGTCCACGGGCATTGCTACGGCGGCGGCGTGCAGTTGGCGCTGGGCGCGGACTTCCGGGTCACGGCAGCCGACGCCCGATGGTCCGTCCTCGAGGCCAAATGGGGCCTGATCCCCGACATGTCCGGCGCGCGCACGCTGGCCGATCACGTCGGCGCCGAGCAGGCGCGCTGGCTGACCATGACCGGCCGCGAACTGACCGGCGCGGAGGCCGTCGAGGTCGGGCTGGCCACGGAAACGACCGAGTCGCTTGACGACGCCCACTCGCGAGCCCGGGAAATTCTCCGTGAATTGATGGGCCGTTCCCCCGACCAGCTCGCGGCGACGAAGTCCCTTTTCAACCACGCGTGGCGCTCGCCGCGGGCGACGTTCCGCGCGGAGCGATTCGAGCAAGCCAAGCTGCTGCTCAGCGAAAACGCCGCCCGGGCGCGCACCGCCGCGATGAAGAAGGCACCGCCGAACTTCGTGCGCCGGGGGACGTGGGCGTTCGGGGCGAAGAAGAAGTAGTCCCCGGCCCACGCCCGCACTCCAGGGGACGTGGGCGTTC
>NZ_DURI01000111.1 GCF_012837295.1 Corynebacterium sp.
CGCCCTCCCACGCCGCCCGCGGCCAGCCGTAGCCGTACGCCCAATGGAAGCGCAGCGTCAGCACGGTCGCGACGACAACTTCGACCACCGCGGTGAACAGCACCGTCGCCCGGACCACCCAGGCGACTTCGCCCAAATCGATGCCGCGGCCTTCGGCGGTCGCCCCGAAACGCTGGCGCAGCCCCAGCCGCCCGGCGACGAGCAGCCCCATCAACGACGCCAGCGTCATGAAGCCGAAGCCCCCGAGCTGGATCAGCGCCATGATGGTCACCTGCCCGGCGAAGGACCAGTGTGTCGCCGTGTCCACGGTGATCAAACCGGTCAGGCACACCGCCGACGTCGCGGTGAACAATGCGTCGGAAAGCGCGCTCGCCTTGCCGGACGCCGACGACCACGGCGCGGCCAACAGGGCCGTGCCCGCCACGATGACCCCGAGGAAACCGAGGGCCACCGCCATCGTGGGGCGAAGGTGCCTGCGGCGCCGCCCCACGCTCAACGTGATGCTCACCGCGACGACGTTAGACCCATCGAGCAATGAAGGGAAGAGCTATTTACCGTTGAACGCCCCGATGCGGCGGCACGCCTCGGCCATGTCCTCCGTCGACCCCGCGAAACACAGCCGCACCCATTCATGACCTGCGACGACGTCGAAGTCGACGCCCGGCGCGACGGCGACGCCGGTGGCGTCGAGAAGCTCCCGCGCCCACGTCAGCGAGTCGTCCGTCAGGTGCGACACGTCGGCGTAGACGTAGAAGCCCCCGTCCGGCGGGGCGAAGGTGCCCAATCCCGCGGCGGGCAAGCGCTCGATGAGCAGCTCGCGGTTGGCCGCGTAGCGGCGCACGTGCCCGTCGAGCTCCGCGATCGACTCGGGGTGGAACGCCTCGATCGCAGCGAACTGCGACACCGCCGGCGGACACACGGTGAGGTTCGCCGCCAGCCGGTCGCACGGCCCGCGCAGCCACTCGGGGATGATCAGCCAGCCGACGCGCCAGCCGGTCATCGAGTGGTACTTGCTCACCGAGCCCACCACGACCGCGGCGTCGCTGAACTCCCGGGCGCTGACGCACTCGCGGCCGAAGGAAATGCCGTGGTAGATCTCGTCGCTGACCAGCAGGACGTCGTTGGCCTCGCACCAACGGGCGATGCGGCCGAGCTCCTCGCCGTCGATGATGGTGCCCGTGGGGTTGTCGGGGCTGGTGACGATCACCGCCCGCGGCACCCGCTCCAGCCCCTCGAGCAGTTCGGCGGTGAGCTGGAAGCGCGTCTCCGGACCACAGTCGATTTCGATGACGTTCGCGCCGAGGGCCTGCAGCGTGTTGCGGTACGCCGGGTAGCCGGGCCGGGCCAGCACGATGTCGTCGCCGGGATCCAGGGCCGCCAGGAACAGCGTCACGAACCCGCCCGACGATCCCGTCGTGACCACCACGTCCTCGGGCACCACCTCGCGCCCCGCACCCCCGCGCCCCTCACCTCCGCGCAGCCGCATCCGGCGATTGTGGTCGTCGGCGATCGCGCGCTTCAACCCCGGAATGCCGGTCGCCTCGGTGTACCCGAGAATTTGGGACCCCACCGCCGACTGCACCGCCTCCAGCGCCCGCCGCGGCGCCGGCGTCGACGGCTGACCCGCGCACAGGAACAGCGCATCGCCATGCGTCCGCTGCCTCTCCTGCGCCGCCGCCAGCACGTCCATCACATGGAACGGGGCCACCTCGGACCGCTTCGAAGGCATCATGGCACCAGCTTATCGGTGCTTTACGACGTCCCCGCGCCCAGGCCATTCGACCTGCGCGCGGGGACGTCGTGAAGCAAAAGCGGTGCCTGCCGCCGACCGCTACTGCGGAATGGTGATGCGGCCCTCCACCGCCGGCAGCGCGATGTCCGTGCGGTAATGCGAACCATCGAGCTCGAGGGTCGGCAGCACGGCGTACGCGCGCTCGCGGGCCTCCTCCAGCGTGGCGCCGACGCCGACGACGTTGAGCACGCGGCCGCCGGCGGAGACGATGTTGCCGTCCGCGTCGACGGCGGTGCCCGCGTGGAGCACGCCCTCGTCCTCGCGGCCCGGCTCGGCGCCCGCGATCACATCGCCCGTGCGCGTGTCCTGCGGGTACCCCTTCGCGGCGAGGACCACCGTCAGCGCGTAACCGTCGCGCCACTGCAGCTCCGGCTGATCGGCCAGCGTGCCCGTCGCCGCCGCGTGCAGCACCTGGGCCAGCGGCGACTCCAGCAGCGCCAGCACCGCCTGCGTCTCCGGATCACCGAAACGGCAATTGAACTCGACGACCGACGGGCCGTCCGCGCCCCACGCCAGACCCGCATAGAGAAGGCCCTGGAACGGGCAGCCGCGGGCGACCATCTCCTTGGCCACCGGCACGCAGACCTCGTCGACGATGCGCTGGACGCCGTTGTCCGGCAGCCACTCCAGCGGAGCGTAGGCGCCCATGCCGCCCGTGTTCGGGCCCTCGTCGTTGTTCCCGACGCGCTTGTGGTCCTGCGCCGGCTGCAGCGGCACGACCGTTTCGCCGTCGACCAGGCAGAAGAGGCTGACCTCCGGGCCGTCGAGGAAGGACTCCAGCAGCACCGGATTGCCCGCGGCCAGCACGTCGGCGGCATGCGCCCGCGCCTCCGCGCGATCCGGCGTGACCACGACGCCCTTGCCCGCGGCCAGGCCATCGTCCTTGACCACCCAGGTCGGGCCGAAACGGTCGATGGCGGCGTCGATGTCGGCGTCCGAGGCGCCCGGCTGGATCGCCTCGGCGTGGGCCGTCTTGACGTTGGCCGCGGCCATGACGTCCTTCGCGAACGCCTTCGAGCCCTCGATCCGCGCCGCATCGGCGTTCGGGCCGAACACCGGGTACCCCTTGGCGCGCAGGGCGTCGCCCACGCCCGCCACCAGCGGCACCTCCGGGCCGATGACCACCAGGTCCGGGGCGATCTCGTCGGCCAGCGCGGCGCACGCGGCGGGGTCATCGACCTTCACCGGGTGCATCGTGGCCAACTGGGACATGCCGGCATTGCCCGGCGCGACGTGCAGATCGGACTCGCCGACCTGCGGGTCCTTGCTCATGGAATGGAGGAGGGCGTGCTCGCGGGCACCGGAACCGATAACGAGGATGCGCATGCCCGTGATTCTACGCACCAGGTCGCGGCCCTCATTCCGGGCCACCCCAATGCTCCGCACCCTGCTTTGCGACGCCCGCGCGCACCCAGATTCGGCGTGCCCGCCTCTGCGCCGGGGCCGGTGTTCGGCGCGGTCCTCTCCACGCCATCCCCCTCGTCGGCCGCCCGCGCACTCCCCACGTGCGGTGCGGGCGGCCGGTCGTGCGGGGTGAGCAATGCCCGAGCGCGGGCACCCGGTGAAATGTCCCCCATCGTTCCCGGATGCCGGCCGGACCTTCGGTTGCGGCGCCGTCCTCGCCCGTGGCGGTTCGGAGCCCGGTTTCCCGGACCCTGGTCCGCCAACGCGCGGGACCGTGCCGCGGTTCCCCCCGAAGCACGGGTGCTCCCCTTCCCCGTCGCTCCCGCCGAACACCGCCGCGACCATCGTGATCACCGTGACCATTGCGACCTTCTCGGCCCCATGACCGCCGTGACCACCGTGTTTCGATGACCGCACCGAGTTCGGCGGGGCGATCGCACCCGCTGCGGCCCTCGTACCTCGGCCGCCCCAGTGGCTCACCCCGCGGCCAATATTGGCCGCTCCGATTCATCGCCGCATGCGATCGGTGCGGTCGATCACCCCCGCGTTACAGTCCGCCTCCGCGCCTTCCCCGAACACCCGCCGCTCGAGGCCTCCGCACTATCGGACGCCCCTCGTTCCCGCACGTCAACCCCCCACAGCCCTGCATTCCCGGCCGTTTCCCCATAACGGCGTCGGAGCGGACACCCCCGAAGTTGGTAACCCGTTCCGTTCCCGGAACCTCTCGCAACCGCATCGCCAACCAATCGAACGCCGGAAAACGTGGCGCGCGGGCCGTCGTAAAGCGCCATTGCCGGCCGGAAAAATCGGCGCCGAAAACTACCCCCGCCAAACGAATCACACGCGCGTGGTTCACCCGCCCCGCGTCCATTCATCGCCCCATCTGCACGTCGAGCCGCCCGCCCCGCCGCCCGCCGCCTCGCGGCGCCCATGCCGACACGAACGCATTTCACCCACGTACCAAGATCCCCATTGGCGACAAGAGCCTCATGCACCCCAGGCTCGCGACACCCGGCTCCATCCGTCGCCGCCAACCTGCACCCGATTCACACCCGCCCCATCAAGCCCGGCAGCATCACCGACCCGATATGCCCCAATGGGAGACCCGAACAGGCTCCGACAGCCCCTGTCGGCCCCACCCAACGGCGCACAACGCGGCACACGCCCCTCGCCACCGCCGCGAAGCCCAAACGCAATTCCCCGAATTCAACTAGCCGCCGCAAGCGCGCAAAACATGCGCCACGTACGGCGGCCAATTGAATTATTCGACCCCGATTCCTTCAACACGACGCCGCGCACGCCGTCTCAGGAGCGCGCCCACGGCGGCATATTGAACCAGTTGCGCTGACCAATTGTTCACTATTTAGAACTGATCAGCACGCCGCCCAGAATCGCACCACAAGGCACCACAACGGCATTCACCCCTGATGTCGAACATTCGATCGATGTCGAGCCGGTAGCCCCTCTCAGGGCGACTCAGCGGATTCTGGTTTTTCGGCCGTCCTACGACGCGCCAAAATGCGACGTCACGGGAGATGGCCGGCCACGCGGAACGGCGCCACCTATTTGATCCAGCGGTTCACGCGCCCGCGCATGGCTTCGACGGTCTTGCTGCGCCGCCATGCGAGATCCTGCGCCCGTTCCGCGTCGATGCGCCGGCGATGCTCGTCGATTCGCCGCAGCAACGCGTCGAAATCGCGGAACACGTCGAGAATGGTGACTTCGATGACGGTCCAGCCGGTTTCGCGCAGCTCATTGACGCGCTGGGCATCGGCGCGTCGAGATTCAGCATCCTGCCAGTGCCCTTGCCCGAGAAACTCAATGGAGATGCGGTAGTCGTGATCGCCCAGGTCGACCCATCGTTTGCCGCTCGCCACGAGCACCATGTACTGCGGCACCCACTGTGATTGCCCGGCGCGCCGCAGCTTGGTGCGCAGGAGGCTTTCGGGCCGGGACTCCGCTCGCCAATCGGTCCAGTCCAGCAGTTCGCGCATGCGTTTCGCGCCGGTGCGGCCGCTGCGATTGGCCCATTCGCGCAGTTGGCGGTCGATTCCCCATGCTCGAATGGCGCCGTCGAGGAACGCGATGGCCTCGTCGTCGGGCAGAGCCGCGACGCAGTCGATGGTGACGTCGAGCGGCTCGGCGATGGTGATGGTGACCTCGCCGGGGCCCGCGGCACCGATGGCGCTGCAGGGGTCTCGAATCGACAGTGCGCAACGACGCAGCTTTCTGGCGGGCTTCCTGCGGAGGATGGTCACGTCCGCCTCCACCTGCTGCACGCCGTTGCCGCCTTCCGCACCACCGAGAAGCACCATTTCCGGCACGCAGTTCGCGACCCACGGATGTCCCCAGGCGCGGGCGGCGGCAGCTCCGGAAAGTACCGCGGCGGGTCGCGCGCGCACTTCGGCGAGCGCCCTGACCTGCGGCGTGACATCGGTACCGGGCGGCAGGTACAGGCCCCGGCGAACGCGCGTCCATGTGCGTTCGGCGCCGATGCCGTGCGCGGCGATCAGCTCGGCGCGGGTGCGCGGCACGGCGTGCGGTGGCGGCGGCCATGTCTCGGCGCCCGCTTTGTCCCCCGCATTGTTGCTTTGCGACGACGCCCTGCCGCCCCGTTCGCCGCCGCTTTGCGAAATGGCGACGTTTCCCATTGGCGTATCCCCCACTGACTTATCCCCCATTGGCGTATCCCCCACTGACTTATCCCCCATTGCTCGATTTCCGGCGCGCGGTCCCCCGCCGCGCCACCCCACCCGATGAGGGCGGGGCCCGGGGCCAGTGTCGCCGAATTCGACGTTCGGGGCGGACGGGGAGGGCGTGGGCGTCGTCAAGCTGTGGAGAAACCCGCCGCCGACGGCAACCTGTGGACGAACCGATCCCCTGCACGCCGTCCGGGTTGGCCGCTACCCTGGGCGGCATGAGCACCGTCTTCACGAAGATCATCAACGGCGAGCTGCCCGGCCGATTCGTCTACCGGGACGAGAAGGTGGTGGCGTTCCTCACCATCGAGCCGGTCGCGTACGGCCACACGCTGGTCATTCCGGTCGAGGAAGTGGACAAGTGGACCGACGCCGACCCGGCGCTGTGGGCCCACATGAACGAGGTCGCGCAGAAGGTCGGCCGGGCGGTCGTCGAGGCGTTCGACGCCCCGCGCGCCGGCTACCTCATCGCCGGGTTCGAGGTCCCCCACGCACACATCCACGTCTTCCCGGCGCAGGACATGAGCGGCTTCAACCTCGCCAACATCGACCGCGACCCCGACCCGGCGAAGATGGACGAGGCCGCCGACAAGCTCCGCAACGCCCTGGGAACCACGGACCTGGCGTAATGGCCGACGACACTCCGCAGGTCCCGTACGCCACGTACCGCACGCGGCGCGGGATTTTCGAGGACGACTGGCGGGCGACGGTGTCGCCGAAACGCCCGTGGCCGATCGTGCTCATCCACGGCACCGGCCACGCGAAGGGCGTGTGGGAGGACCTCGGCGCGGAGCTGCGCAAGGACGGGTGGGCCGTGTTCGCCCCGGACTACGGGTACCGGGCGACGGGGCCGCTGACCGACTCGATGGACCAGCTGGCGGCGTACATCCGGCAGGTGCTGGTGGCCACGGGCGGGCGGCGGGCGATCATCGTCGGGCATTCGCAGGGCGGGCTGCTGGCGACGCTCCTGTCGTTCCGGGATCCGCAATTCACGCGGCACGTGGTGTGCCTGGCGGCGCCGAACCACGGGACGTCGCTGGGCGGCGCGGCGGCGAGCCTGCTGAAGATCCCGGGGACGAAGTCGCTGGTGAACAACTTCGTGCAGAGCTACTGGGGGCAGTCCGGCATAGAGCAGCTGACGGGGTCGCCGCTGCTGGAGGACATCGCGCGGCGCGACGTGACGGCGCCGGGCGTGACGTACACGTGCATCGCCAGCCGGACGGATCAGCTGATCAATCCGCCGTCGTCGTGTTTCCTCGACGATGGCGGGCAGGGCACGGTCGACAACATTTGGGTGCAGGACCGGTTCCCGCAGGCGGTGGTCATGCACGAGCACGTGGCCACGGACCGCCGGGTGCGGGCGTTGGTGCGCGAGCAGTTGTTGCAGCTGGTCAACGAGTCGTTTTCGGGTGCGGCGTTCGTCGCGGAAGACGACGGGGCCGATGGGGGCGTCGGCGACGGTTCGAGTTCGGATGCCCGGGCGGATGCGGCTCGGGAGGAGCTTGGCGACGCCCCCTTGCCCGGCGAAGGGGCCGCCTCGACGAGTTTCGCGTCGCTGCTCTCGGCGTTCATGTACTCGGAGGGGTTCTCGGATTGGGCGGAGCGCGCCGGTTTGCCGGGCCTGCAGAAGTTGGCGGAGTCGAAGGGGTCCGGCCCGAAGTTCAAGTGGGGCCGGGGCGGCGATGACGACGGTGATGATGGTGACGACGGTGATGTCGGAGAAGTTCCCGCCGACCCCGATGAGCCGGGTGGCGTGACCGGCCGGTGAAGCCGCTGCTCTTGAAATTCCCGCCCACGGGTTCTCTGCCCGAGGGTGTGCTCGACGTGAGTGCCCGAGAAGCGGGAACACCGACTGCGGGGACACTGGGGGCGCGGACGCCGGGCGGTGACGCACCGACCGAACCGCCGGTGGTGTGCCTGCACGGGACCGTGGCCAACGGCGGGAACTGGGGCAACCTCGCGGAATTGTTGCTGGCCCGCGGCCGGATAGTCGTCGCGCCGACGTACGGGGGTCGGGGCACGGCGCCGTTGGCGGAGAACCTCGCGGAAGTCACCCGCATCGTCCGCGCAACGCTCGACATCACCGGCGCTGAACGCGTGGACTTGGTGGGACATTCGCAGGGCGGTCTGCTCGCGGGCCTGATGGTCGCGGAGATGCTGCGGGGGCCGGGTGCATCGACGACGGCGGGAACGCAGGCTACCGCGGAAACACGGGAGACTGCTGGAACACGGGACGCTGCGGGCAGGCGAAGATCGCGGAAAGCGGAACCGCTGCCCCTCGGTTCGGTGCGGCGCGTCGTCTGCATGTCGGGCAGCCATCGCGGGGTGCGCATTCCGCGCGGGGTGCCGATGTCCGCCATCCGCGCGACGTTTGGGCAGGCTTTGGTGGATCAGATCAAACTGCGAAACAACCTGCTGGGCCGCGCGGCCGGCGGAAACGTGACCTGGAAAGCGCTGCCGGCCGTGGCGAAGGCCGCACGGGAAGCGCTGGCCGACCTCGGCGACGACGGCGACAGCTCCACGTTTCTGCCAGAGTGGTTCGACCTGGTCACCGACGCGGACCGCATCGTGCCCTCGGACTGCGCGCTGACCGCGGACGAATACCCGGGTGCCGCGACGATCCGGCTGGAGGACCGCCTCGGCCGCGGCGTGCCCCACCAGCTGCAGCCCCACGATCGCGGCGTCGCCGAGCTGATCGCGGAGCTGCTGGGCTGAACCGGCGCCGTGCACCGGCCCCGCCCCTACGGCCGCGGGATGTTGCGGAGGTTCGCGCGTGCGAGCTCGACCATCTTGCCCACGCCGCCGTCGAGGACCGTGCGCACGGACGCCTTGGTGAACCCGGCGACCTGCTCCAGCGAAATCTCCGGCGGCATCGACAGCGCATCGGGGTCGGTGACGACGTCGATGAGCACGGGCCCCTCGTGCGCCAGCGCGTCGGCGAGCTGCTGCCGCAGTCGCTTCGGGTCGGTGATGCGCACCGACCGCATGCCCAGCGCCGAGGCGACGGCCGCGTAGTCGACGTCGTCGTGGTCGGTGCCGAAGTCCGGCATGCCCTCGACGAGCATCTCCAGCTTCACCATGCCCAGCGAGGAGTTGTTGAACACGACGGTCTTCACGGGCAGGTCGTTGCGGCGCACGGTGAGCAGCTCGCCGAGCAGCATCGCCAGGCCGCCGTCGCCGGACATCGAGATCACCTGCCGGTCGCGGTCCGGCCCCTGCGCGCCGATGGCGTGCGGCAGCGCGTTGGCCATGGTGCCGTGGCGCCAGGATCCCAGCACGCGGCGGCGGCCGTTCGGGGTGAGGTAGCGGGCGGCCCACACGTTGCACATGCCGGTGTCCACGGTGAACACGGCGTCGTCGTCGGCGAGCTCGTCGAGCACCCGGGCGACGTACTCGGGGTGGATGGGCGTCTTGTCCTCGACGCCGTGGGTGTACGCCTCGATGACGTGCTCGAGTTCGCGTTCGTGGTGGCGCAGCATCTTCACCAGGAAGGAGTCGTCGGTCTTCTCGGCGACCAGGGGAAGCAGGGCGCGCACCGTTTCGCCGACGTCGCCGTGGACGGGGTGCGCGACGGTGGTGCGGCGGCCGAGGTTGGCGGCCTCGGCGTCGATCTGCGCCACGTTCTTCGTCGGCAGGAAGTCGGAGTACGGGAAGTCGGTGCCGATCATGATGAACAGGTCGGCGTCGTCCATCGCCTTCTGCAGTCCGCCGTAGCCGAGCAGTCCGGACATGCCCACGTCATGAGGGTTGTCGTGCTGGATGATCTCCTTGCCGCCCAGCGCGTGCCCGACCGGCGCCTTGACCCTCCGCGCCAGTTCCAGCACCTCGTCGCGCGCGCCGGCGGCGCCCGCGCCGACCATGAAGGTCACCGTCCCGGCGTCGTTGATGGCCCGGGCCAGGTCGTCGACCTGGGCCTGGTCCGGCTTGACGACGCCCGCCGCCGGCACGATCCGCGACGCGAGCGCGGGAGCGGCGACGGCATCCTCCGATGCCAGATCACCGGGCATGACCAGCACGGACACGCCATTTCCGGCCATCGTCGACTGGATGGCGTTGTGCAGGATCTTCGCGCCCTGCTCCGCGGAGTTGACCATCTCGCAGTACCCGGAGCACTCGTTGAACAGCTGCTCGGGGTGGGTCTCCTGGAAGAAGGAGGTGCCGATCATTTGCGAGGGGATGTGCGAGGCGATGGCCAGCACTTTGGCGCCGTTCCGGTGGGCGTCGTAAAGCCCCTGGATCAGGTGCGTGTTGCCGGGGCCGCACGACGCCGCGCACACGGCCAACTGGCCCGTGATCAGCGATTCCGCGCCGGCCGCGAAGGCGGCGGACTCCTCGTTGTGGACGTGCACCCACTCGATGTCGTCGTTCAGGCGCACGGCGTCGACGACCGGGTTGAGGCTGTCGCCCACCAGGCCGTAGATCCGGCGCACCCCCTGCGCCGCCAGAGTCTCCACCAGCTGCCGCGCGTAATTGCCCTTCGTTCCGCTCACGCCGATCCACCTTCCGCTCATCCGTCGGCCGGGGGGGAAATCACCGCCCCGCGACCATCCCGGCCAATGAAAGTGACCGGGATTCATCGGTGCCCGCCACCGTACTCCCGGCGGGGAGACGGCGCAGGCGGGGCGGTGCAGGCGGGAGAGCGGCTCAGTATTTGCCCAGCGACTCCCGGGCCTCGACGACCTCGGCGCGCAGCGACATAGCGGCCGCCGACGGGCGCTCGGCCGTGAGCGCCTCGATGACCACCTCCGGCAGGCCCGCGGCGCGGTAATCCTCGATGCTCACGGAACCGAACTCGAGCACCCCGTCGAGCCATGCGACGGCGCGGGCCTCGGGGCGCACGCAGCGGCGGGCCATGCGCTCGTGCTGCGTCAGGCGTTCGCGGTGCTCCGGCCCGCGCAGGCCCAGGCGCGCCAGGGTGCGGCCGGCGGCGATGAGGTTCTCCCCCGCCACGTGCTCGATCTGCGCCGGATTCGGCGGCGGCTTGCCGATGCCACGCCGACGCACGTACAGGTCCTGCTGCCCGATCCCCACGATCCCGCCGTCGCGGTCGCGGATGACGGAGGTGTACGGGACGACCGTGGAAAAGCCGCCCTCGGTTTCGGCGAGGATCTGCGCGATCAGTTCATCGGTGGCCTCGACCTCCAGGTAGGAGCCCCGGCGGCCCGGCTGGATGTATTCGAAGGAACCGGTGCGCGTCCACGCCTCGTACTTGTCGACGCCCAGTCGCTGCATGACCAGCGTCCCGAAGAGCACGTCCGTCATCGAGAACAGCGTGCCGCCGAACGCCGCGCCGTGCATGTTCGCGTTGAGGCGGTTGAGCCGCAGTTCCAGGCGGCCGCGCGACCAATCGTCCGCGACGTGCGTGATGCGGATGCCCATCGCGGCCAGCGGCGGCCACCCGTTGAGCAGGTGGCGCAGGCGATTCGGCGTCAGGCGCTTGCCCGCGGCGTTGACGAGGGTGCGGCGCAGAGATGGTCCCATTTTCATGTCTACCCACCCTAGGCGGCGGGCCCGGCGCCCGAGGCCACCAGGTGAGGATTGGGGCGGCCGCGACTCACATCGCGGACGGCGCCTCGCCGAGATCCTCGAGGACGCCGAGGATGCGCTCGCGGAGGTCGTCGCGAAGCAGGCGGTATCGCTCGACGCCGCGGACGCCGTCGGCCGCCGGGTCGCGGATCTCCCACCGCTGCGTGTCGACGTCCGGCGCCACGTGCTCCGAGACGTCGATGTCGCCGAGGACGACCACGACGTCGGCGCGGTCCGCCAGCGACGGGGTCAGCTGCAGCGGATCGCCATCGCAGCGGGCGCCGATCTCGGCGCACGCCCGGCGCGCATCCTCGTCGACGCCCCGGTCATCGGGATCGACGTCGATGCCCGCCGACGTCACCGTCACGGACGGCGCGACGTGGCGCGTCAGGCCTTCGGCGATGCGCGACATCCCCATGTTCGACCCGCTGACGTACAAGATCTCCGACATTTCCGCACCCTGCCCTTCGCTACTCCGTGTGAGCGCATGCTGCGCAACGGCAATGGGGGGCGGTGCCTTGCAGCGGCCCTCTGGCGCCCCTCCGACATCACCCCCAGCATAGGTGGTTTTGCGGAGTGGAGCACCCGGGCCGATCGGCCGTCGATCAGGGCGCGGCGGACCAGAGGGTCACCATCGACCCGTCGTCCGCGGTGCAGCGCAGCACCTTCTCCGCCGCCGGACGGCACTGGTAGGCACGGTCGCCGACCCGGACGTCGCGCTCGGTGGCCAGCAGGTCGCCGCGGGGGTCGCCGACCACGAGCGCGCCGGTGACGCGGAAGGCGTCGGCGCACAGCCGCTCGGACTCGGCGCGGGTGGCGTCGCCGTCGGCCCCCGCCGCCAGCGTCACGCC
>NZ_DURI01000112.1 GCF_012837295.1 Corynebacterium sp.
AAGACCATCGCCACCGCCGCAATCGCCGGGCTGCTGCGCTCCTGCGGGAGGGAGGTGGTCGTCGTCAAGCCCGCGCAAACCGGTTTCCCCGGGACCGGAAGTGTCCTGGGGCGCGGCGGCGACCTGGATGACGTCGAGCGGCTGACCGGAATCACCGAACTGCACGGCTTCGCGCGCTACCCCGAACCGATGGCGCCGCTGGCCGCCGCGCGCCGCGCCGGGCTGCCCGCGCTGCGTCTCGACGACGCCGCCGAACGGATCCGGGCGCTCGACCGGCCCGGGCGCACCGTGCTCGTCGAAGGCGCGGGCGGTTTGCTCGTGAGGCTCGGCGCCGGTGGCGTGGGGTGCGCGGATGCCAGTGCTTGCGGGGCGACCGATGGTCCGGCGAGCGCAGCCGACGGAGAAGGGGAAAGGCGGGAATGGGGCCTGCCCGATCTCGCGGCGGAGCTGCCCGGCGCAAAGACCGTCGTGGTCACCTCGCTGGGGCTGGGCAGCCTCAACACCGCCGAGCTGACCGTGGAAGTGGCCGAGGGGCGGGGCATGGACGTCATCGGTCTGATCGGTGGATCGCTGCCCGCTCGGCACGCCGCGGGGGAGATCGACCCCATCGTCGCCACCAACCTGGAGGACCTGCCGCACCTCACCGGCGTCGACGTCCTCGGCGCAGTGCCCGAAGGTGCGGGGGCCATGGAACGGGAGCGGTTCGTCGCCGCCGCGCCCGGCTGGTTTTCCGAATCGGGCATGAGGGCTTTGGTGGGGTAGGCTGGCCAGCGGACATCGCCGTGGGGCGCACCGACACCTTGTCCCATCCGCCGAGCAACATGCCGAGCGAGATGGGATGACTGCTCTCTGTAGCCCCGCGACGCACGCCGGCGGCGATCCGCCGGACGCGAAACCCGCACCGCTCTACAGAATGAGGACACACGTGTCACCCACCGCTCGCCGAGACGGCACACCGGACCGAAACCGGGGCAACAAGCCCAAGAAGGCCGGGGACTACTACGTCTCCCAGGCCCGCCCCGCCCGACACCAGCACGTCGAACGCAACCGCGGCGGCGGAGGAAACGACGGCGAAGGCGTGCGCCTGCAGAAGGTGCTGGCCCAGGCCGGCGTCGCCTCCCGCCGCATGGCCGAGCGTCTCATCGACGAAGGCCGCGTCGAGGTCGACGGCAAGATCGTCACCCGCCAGGGCGTCCGCGTCGACCCTAACGTCGCGGTCATCCGCGTCGACGGCTCGCGCATCGTGGTCAACGAGGACATGCAGTACTTCGTGCTGAACAAGCCGCGCGGCGTGCAGTGCACCATGAGCGACGACCAGGGCCGCCCCTGCGTCGGCGACATCATCGGCGAAAAGGTCTCCGCCGGCCAGCGCCTGTTCCACGTCGGCCGCCTCGACGCGGCCACAGAGGGCCTGCTGATCCTGACCAACGACGGCGAGTTGGCCAACCGCCTGATGCACCCGAGCTACAACGTCACCAAGACGTACATGGCCACGGTCAAGGGCGAGGCGGACAACAAGCTGATCCGCGACCTGACCAAGGGCGTCGAACTCGACGACGGCCCAGCCAAGGCCGACTTCGCGCAGATCATCGACGTGTGGCAGGGCCGGTCGATCATCCGCGTCGAGCTGCACGAGGGCCGCAAGCACATCGTGCGCCGCATGCTCAAGGAACTCGACTACCCCGTGGAGCGCCTGGTGCGCACCAAGATCCACACCGTCCAGCTCGGCGAGCAGACCCCGGGCGCGCTGCGCGCGCTCAACCGCGCCGAGCTCGCCTCGCTGTACAAGGCGGTGGGACTGTAAATGACCGACGCAACTGAGAGCAGCCGAAACATGAACGAATCCACCGCCGCGGACGCCCTGCTGCTGGCCATCGACGGCCCCTCGGGCACCGGCAAGTCGACGGTCTCGCGGGCCGTCGCCGAGCACCTCGGCGCCAAGTACCTGGACACCGGCGCGATGTATCGCGTGGCCACCCTGTGGGTGCTGCGCCAGGGCATCGACCCGGCCGACTCCGACGCGGTCGCCGCCGCCACCGCCGACCTGCCGCTGTCCGTCAGCGACGACCCCCGTTCGACGGAGGTGCTCCTCGACGGCGAGGACGTCTCCGGCGAGATTCGCGGCCCCGAGGTCACCCGGAACGTCTCCGCCGTGTCGGCGATCCCCGCCGTGCGCGAGAACCTCGTGGACCTGCAGCGCCGCCTGGCCGCCGACGCCGGCCGCTGCGTCGTCGAGGGCCGCGACATCGGCACCGTCGTGTTGCCGGACGTGCCGGCGAAGGTCTTCATGACCGCCGCCGCTGAGGTCCGCGCCCGCCGCCGCCACGCCCAGGACATCGCCGCCGGCCGCGACGCCGACTACGACGAGGTGCTGGCCGACGTCATCCGTCGCGACGAGCTCGACAGCTCCCGCGCCACGTCGCCGCTGCGCCCGGCCGACGACGCCGTGGTGCTCGACACCTCCGAGCTGGACGTCGAGGAGGTCATCGACCACATCCTCGACGTCGTCGAGGCCGCCTACCCCGGCTCCGTCGACGGCGACGCCGGCGAGGGCGCGACCGAGTTCGTCCAGGCCACCGCCGACGGCGCGCACGAGGACCCGGACGCCGGCATCGACCGCGCCATCGCCGACCACGAGACCGTCATCGCCGACGCCATCGCCCGCGCCGAAGCCGGCGAACTCGGCGAGGACGACGAGGACTGGCAGGACCTGGAGGAAGCGTTCTCGGTCCTCGGCTCCGCCGCCGAAGAGGACGAGGCGCTGCCGACCGTCGCCATCGTGGGCCGCCCCAACGTGGGCAAGTCGACGATGGTCAACCGGTTCATCGGCCGTCGCGAAGCAGTCGTGGAGGACTTCCCCGGAGTCACCCGCGACCGCATCAGCTACCTCGGCGACTGGGGCGGCCGCCGCTTCTGGGTGCAGGACACCGGCGGTTGGGACCCCGATGCCAAGGGCCTCAACGCGTCCATCGCCCGCCAGGCGGAGGCGGCGATGGAGACCGCCGACGTGATCATCATGGTCGTCGACACCAACGTCGGCGTCACCGCCACCGACGAGATGATGGCGCGCCGCCTGCAGCGCGCCGAGCAGCCGGTGATCCTCACCGCCAACAAGTTCGAGTCGGATTCGCAGCTCGGCGACGTCGCCGAGTTCTGGGCACTGGGCCTGGGCGAGCCGCACCCGACCTCGGCGCTGCACGGCCGCGGCAACGCGGACGTCATGGACGAGGTGGTCAAGGCCTTCCCCGAGGTGCCGCGCGCCAAGGCGCAGCCGCAGGGCCCGCGCCGCGTGGCCATCGTCGGCAAGCCGAACGTGGGCAAGTCGTCGCTGCTGAACAAGATCTCCGGCGAGGACCGCGCCGTGGTCTCGGACATCGCCGGCACCACCGTCGACCCGGTGGACTCGCTGGTGCAGCTCGAGGATTCGCTGTGGCGCTTCGTCGACACCGCCGGCATCCGCAAGAAGACGAAGCAGGCGCAGGGCCACGAGTTCTACGCGTCGCTGCGCACCCGCTCGGCGATCGACAACTCCGAGGTCGTCATTTTCCTCGTCGATTCCTCCGAGCCGATCGCCGAGCAGGACCAGCGCGTGCTGCGCATGATCCTCGACTCCGGCCGCGCGCTGGTGGTCGCCTACAACAAGTGGGACCTCATGGACGAGGACCGCCGCGACCTGCTCGAACGCGAAATCGACCTGCAGCTGTCCCATGTGCCGTGGGCGCGGCGCGTCAACATTTCCGCGAAGACCGGGCGCGCGCTGCAGAAGCTCGAGCCGGCGATGCTCGAGGCGCTGGATTCGTGGGATCGCCGCATTCCGACCGGCCGCCTGAACACGTGGCTGCGCACCGTGCTGCAGGAGGTGCCGCCGCCGATGCGCGGTGGCCGTCTGCCGCGCGTGCTGTTCGCGACGCAGGCGTCGACGCGTCCGCCGGTGATCGTCCTGTTCACCACCGGTTTCCTCGAGCACGGCTACCGCCGCTTCCTGGAGCGTCGCCTCCGCGAGGAGTTCGGCTTCGAGGGTTCGCCCGTGCGCATCGCCGTGCGCGTCCGCGAGAAGCGCAAGCGCAAGTAGGCCGCGCGGGTTCGGCGCGGGTTGGGCGCGGGGAGCGGGCATTGGGCCCGTTCCCCGCGTTTCGCGTTTCCGGATGCTTGACGACGGCCTGCCGTCACCTTTTCGCGCGGCCATGCCCCTTCACCCGCCCTGAACCCGTCCGCCCACCCCACTTCCCCCGCCGCGAGTCGCGCCTTCTCTTCACGTCCCCTCCTCGCGTCCGAGTCCGCGTCTGCGCACGCGCCCGTGCCCGCGTTCACCCACAATCCGCGTCACGTGCGCCCCACCAGCCCCAAGTTCCGGCGAGTCGCCCAAAACGTGACACGGAGCGGGTGTAAAAGCCCAGTTCGCGGGAGATTCCGCTGTCCCGTTTTCCGTGAATTCCCGGGTTCGTCGCCCAAAATGGGACACGACATCGCCGCGACATTGGCGCGTGGACGATGGGCCGCGGGCCGAATTCTGCGAAACGCCGCACACGGGCCGCTGCGCCATCGGCCCCCTCGCCGAGGTGCAACCCTGGAGCGAGTCGGGATCGGCCGTCAGCGGGCATTCTGGCGGGCATCATTTTTTGGTCAGGTTCCCAAGCGGCGGGCGAGTCCGGAGTGGCGATTGCTGTGGCAGCGCTGGCAGTGTCCACCGTGGACAGAGTGGCGAACGGTGCGGACATGGCGCGGGGTGCGGGCATTGGGCCCGTCCCCGCGTTACGGGTTTCCGGTTGCTTGACGACGGCCCGCCGTCACCCCGCCGCCCGCGCCACGTCCACACCCGTTCCTTTGGCCTTTTCGCCCGCCCCAAATCCCTCACTCCGCCGCCCGCCCCACAATCCCTACGTCGGCGCAGGTCACATGCGTCACATCAGTACCCGCGACCCGGAATCGCGTTCATTTTGAAACATTCGGCGGCCCATAAGTGCAGGTCGCGGGAGACGCTGATGTTTCAAAATGAACGCGATCGACGGTCGTTGGGGCTGGAGTGACGAAGATATGGCAGAAGGTTCGCGTAATCGTCGGCGCCGATTCGGGGCCGGACACTGATGCGCCCCTTGATGCGGCCTCTCGACGAAGGCGCGTTCGGCCCGCAGTGGGCGATCTGGGGCGTCTCCCTTTTTTGGCTTCCGCCGATTGCACTTCGGGGCGCGGTGCGTGCATTGTGGGGCCAGAACGGACGGGGCGCGACGGGCGCCCCGCATGACCAGGAGGCGACCAACGATGGCCGGCAACCGCCACGGGCGAGATCCCTTCGACGACGACCGCACCGAATTCATCGGCCGCGACGAGCCCACGCAGCGCGCGTGGGGCGGCCGCGACGACCAGCCGACCGAGTACATCGGCGGCGCGGGCGGCGGCAACGGGCGCGGCGGCGCGTACGACCCGGACGCCGACT
>NZ_DURI01000113.1 GCF_012837295.1 Corynebacterium sp.
GCGCCGCCACCGGCACCAGGGCCAGGATCAGCGCCGAGACGCCGTAGACCGGCAGCCAGTACGGGCGGCGCGGCGGGGCCTCGACCGGGAAGCGGCGCTTCGGGCGGCCGACCTTCCGGGCGGGTGAGCCCGACCAGCGGGCGCCGGCCTTGACCTTCTTCACTCCGGTGACGCACGAACCGGCCTCGACGTGGGCGCCGTCGCCGACGACGGTGCCGGGCATCAGCGTGCAGCGCGCGCCGATGCGGGCCTCGGAGCCGATGGTGATCGACCCGACGTGCACCACGTCGCCGTCGACCCAGTAGCCGGAAATGTCGGTCTCCGGTTCGACGGAGCAGTAGTCGCCGAGCTCCACGAACCCAGTGACCGGCGGCAACGTGTGCAGGGACACGCCCTTGCCCACCTTCGCGCCCATCGCGCGGGCGAACCACAGCATCCACGGCGCACCGCCGACGCCGCGCGCGCCGGAGGCGTCGGCCAAGCGTTCGGCGGCCCACAGCTTCATGTGGACGCGGCCGCCGCGCGGGTGATCGCCGGGCGTGACGCCGCGCATCAGCATGCGCGTGGCCAGCGCCGTCAGCGGCAGCGTGCCCAGCGGCGTGATGAACAGCAGCGCCAGCACCACCGCCAGCCACCACGGCACGGGCAGCGCGAACGGCGAACCCAGGCCATGGGCGATGGCATTGAGCACCGCCAGCCACGTCATCCACTTCGCCGCCCGGATCGTCTGCAGCGGCACCATGGCAAGAGACTGCGCGTGGCGGGTCGAGCGCGGGACCGGCTTGACGACGCGCCTGTTCTTCTTCGCGGTGGCCTCATCCTCGGAGGCGTCGTCAAGCGTCAGACCGCGCGACTCCAGTTCCTCGGCGAGCCTGCCCAGGCGCGGATGGTCGTAGAGATCGCGGACCGCGACGTGCGGGGCGCGCTCGCGCATGCGCGCGACGACCGTGGCCGCGGCCAGCGACGTGCCGCCCAGGGCGAAGAAATCGGCGGCCGCACCCGGGGCGGGCACGGCGAGGACCTCCGCCCAAATGCCGGACAACCAGGCCTCGATGGGGGACAGGCCCTCGAGGGCGGAATCGTCGGCGGCGCCGGCGTCGATCGGCAGCGGCCAGGGCAGCCCGGCCTTGTCGACCTTGCCGGAGGTACGCACCGGCAGCTCGTCCATGACGTGCAGGCGCGGGACCATCGCGGCGGGCATCTCCGCGCGCAGCCGCTCCATCGCGGCATCGGCGTCGACGTTGGCGGCGTCGCCGCCCGCGCCGACGTAACCGACCAGGATGTCCTGGCCTCCGGCCTGGCGCACCTGGACGCTGGCCTGGGTGACGCCCGGCAGCGCGGCCAAGTGAGCCTCGACCTCGCCGAGCTCGATGCGGCGGCCGCCGATCTTCACCTGATCGTCGACGCGGCCCACGAAGTGCAGGCCCTCCGGTTCCAGGCGCACGTGGTCGCCGGTGCGGTAGGCGCGGTCCCAGCCGATGGTGGGCATGGGCGCGTACTTCTCGGCGTCCTTTTCCGGATCCAGGTAGCGGGCCAGGCCGACGCCGCCGATGACCAGCTCGCCGACCTCGCCGACGCCCACGGGCTTTTCGTCCTTGTCCACGACGACCAAATCCCAGCCGTCGAGGGAGACGCCGATGGTCACCGGCTCGCCCGGCTTCAGCTCGGCGGCGCAGGCGACGACGGTCGCCTCGGTGGGGCCGTAGGTGTTCCACACCTCGCGTTCCGGGGTGGACAGGCGCTCGACCAGTTCCGCCGGGCAGGCCTCGCCGCCGACGATGAGCAGGCGCACCGAATCCAGCGCCTCGGCGGGCCACAATCCGGCCAACGTCGGCACGGTGGACACCGCCGTGATCGACCGCGAGATCAGCCACGGTCCCAGGTCCATGCCCGAGCGCACCAGCGACCGCGGCGCCGGCACCAGGCAGGAGCCGTGCGCCCACGCGATCCACATTTCCTCGCAGGAGGCGTCGAAGGCGACGGACAGGCCGGCCAGCACGCGGTCCTCGGGGCCGAGCGGACCGTCGGGGTGGTCGGCCAGGAACAGGCGGGACTCGGCGTCGACGAAGGCCGCGGCGCTGCGGTGGGTGACCGCCACGCCCTTCGGCTTGCCCGTCGATCCGGACGTGAAGATGATCCACGCGTCGTCGTCGGGCGTCGGCTCGCGGGCCGGCTCCTTCGCGACGTGCCCGGGCGTGAGGTGCAGGCCGTCGGCCCCGAACCAGCCCGCGATCCCGGCCTCGCCGAAGACCATCTCGGCGCGTTCGTCGGGGTCGTCGGCGTCGACCGGCACGTAGGCCGCGCCGGCCGCGAGGATCGACAGGATGGCCACGTAGAGCTCGCGGTTGCCCGAGGGCATGCGCACGCCCACGCGGTCGCCCGCGCCGATGCCGTTCGAGCCCAGCCACGCCGCGGTCTCGTCGATCTCCGCGAGGAGGTCGGAGTACGTCATCACCACGTCGCCGTCGTCGAGCGCCGCCGCTTCGGGGTGCTCGGCCGCCGTGGCCCGCAGGACGTCGATGAGCGTGCGCTCCGGGGCGGCCAGGTCGCCGCGCAGGTACTGCGCCCGGACCTGGATCGGGTCGGCCGGATCGGCCGGGTGAGTCAAGTCGGTCACTGCCGCTTGCCGCCCTTCTTCTTGTTCTTGCGCTTCTTCTTCGGCTTCTTCGGGGCGGTGTCGCGCCCGCCGGAGTCGTCCCCGGATTGTCCGTCACCTGCGCGGTTTTCGCTCGGCGTCGGTTCGGGCTCGGCGTAGGGCTCGGGCTCGGTGGCCGGTTCCGCGTCCAGCGCCGCGGCGACCGCATCGCGCAGGGGAGACGGCGTCTCGGCGAAGACGCGGGCCTCGGCCTCCGCGATGCCCTCGCGGATCGACTCGCGCAGGCCCGCGCCCGCGGTCGTGGGTCCGATCAGCTGTCGGCGGCGGTCCGAGGTGTCGCGCACGCGCTCGACCAGGCCGGCCTCCTCCAGGACGTCGACGAGCCGCACCATGTCGGACCGGTCGATGCCCAGCAGATCGCACAATTCGCGCTGCGAATGGGCGGGCTCCGCGCCGATGGCCTCCAGCAGCCAGTAGCCGCGCACGGTCAGGGCGACGTCGGCGGCGTGCTCGGCGAGAACGCCCTCGATCGCGTCCCTGAGCCGCGCATCCAGGCGCTGGATCGCCCACGCCGCAGTCGACGTCACCGCCTCGGGCATGGTCGGGGCCGGGCGGCGATCCCCGGTGTCCTTTTTCGTTGGCATGCACCCATCATAGGCACGACCGGATTTACGCCAATAATGGGGATGCCCCCACCGAATGTTTCGGCGGGGGCGATTGCTTGACGACGGCCCGTCGTAAAGCAGCAGGTGCGGGCGGGTGCGTCAGCCCTTTTCGATGGGGCGCCCGTTGTGCTCCCAGTCGATCATGCCGCCGGAGATGTTGATGGCGTCGATGCCGTTCATCTCCAGCCACTGGCACACCTGCGCCGAGCGGCCGCCGGACTTGCACATCAGGTAGATGTCGCGATCGAAATCGAACTCGCCGTAGCGGGAGGGGATCTCCTCCATGGGGATGTGCACCGCGCCCACGGGATGGCCCTCGTCCCACTCCATCTTCGAGCGGACGTCGATGATCTGCGCGTCGTCGGGAACTTCGCTAACCGGGATGAATTCCATGGCGACGATTGTAGGGAAAGGGCGCGGGCGGGACTACACGCCCTCGACCGGGGTGTGGCTCAGCGCGTGCATGCGGTTCCAGCCGTTGATGCAGATCGCGGCCCACGCCAGCAGCGCGGTCTTGTCGTCGCCGAGGACCTCGCGGGCGGCGTCGTACTCGGCGGTGTTCTCGTGCGCGGCGACCGGGTCGGTGGCGGTCTCGGCGATGGTCAGCGCGGCGCGCTCGACGTCGTCGTACACCGCGCCGGCCTCGCGCCACGCCGGGGTGACGGACAGCTTCAGCGTGGTCAGGCCCGCCTTCAGGCCTTCGCGGACGTGGACGTCCAGGCAGAACGCGCAGCCGTTGATCTGCGACGCGCGAACGTAGACCAGTTCGATGAGGTCGCGGCCGACGCCGAGTTCCTCGGCCTTCTTCCAGATCGCCTGGGTCTGGGCGGCCTGCGCCTTCCAGGCCTCCTTGAAAACGTCGCCGAGGGGGAGTCGGTCCATGGTGTTGTCGCTCATCGCGGGTCCTTTCGGGGTGGTGCCGGGGTGTTCAGGGTCGGGATTTCGGTGGCGTGCCGGTCTCGATTATCGCTCGTGGCCGGCGCCATCATCTGCTTGAACCATACCCCTGGGGGCATTATTCCGGAGGGGTTTCGGATTTCACCGCGGGTGCCCCCGTCGCGGAAACGCGAAAACCCGCCGCACGCGCGGGGCATGCGGCGGGTCGTCGAAAAGCAGTGGGAGGCGGGCAGCCGATTCAGGGCCGCTGCCACCGCCGGCGCCTACTTGTGGCGGTCGATGGCCTCCTGGAGGATGCGCTCGGCCTCCTCCTTGTTGCCCCAACCGGACCCCTTGACCTCCTTGCCGGGCTCGAGGTCCTTGTAGTGCACGAAGAAGTGCTCGATCTCGTCCAGGGTGAACTGGGAGATGTCGCCGACGTCCTGGAAGTCCTCGAAACGGGGGTCGTCGAGGACGCAGAGCAGCTTGTCGTCGCCGCCGGCCTCGTCGGTCATCTTGAACACGCCGACCGGGCGGGCCTTCACGATCACACCCGGGAACACCGGCTCCGGCAGCACGACCAGGGCGTCCAGCGGGTCGCCGTCCTCGCCGAGGGTGTCCTCGATGTAGCCGTAGTCGGCCGGGTAGGACATCGGGGTGAACAGGTAGCGGTCGAGGTAGACCTTGCCGGTCTCGTGGTCGACCTCGTACTTGTTGCGCTGGCCCTTCGGGATCTCGATGGTGACCTCGATGGTCATGTGGATTGCTCCTCTGGTGTGGTGTCGTGCGGTGCGCCGGAGGGGGCGCCTACAGTGGTTCCATCTTAGTCGTTGCCGTTGCCCGTCACTTGGGAGGAGCCCCGTGAGCCGCACCGTCGGGTGGATGTTGTCCGTCGCCGCGTTCGCCGTCGTCGTGTGCGTGATCGTGGTGGCGGGCCTGGCGGCGAACGCGAATCGGGTGACGGTGGCCGATGCGCCGCAGGTGCCGGGGGTGCAGTCCCCGTTGCGGCCGGCTGGGTCGGTGCAGGGGCTTGACGACGGCCCGTCGGCCGCACCGTCCGCCGATGAGTCCGAGTTGAAGGCGCAGGTCGCCGCGGTGATGGACGGTGCCGCGAAGGATCCGGCGCTGGGGGAGCTGACGGCGGTCGTGTCGTCGGCGGCGTCGGGCGCGGTGTTGTGGGAGCAGGGCTCGGGGGAGCCGACGCGGCCGGCGTCGTCGCTGAAGATCTTGACCGCGGCGGCGGCGCTGCTGCAGCTGGACCACGACAAGACCGTGGTCACCCGTGTGGTGCGGTACCCCGGCCAGGAGGGGATGGTGCTGGTCGGCGGGGGCGATCCGACGCTGAGCCGCGATGGAGGGGGCTTCTACCCGGGATCGGCGTCGATCGCGGACATCGCCGAGGACGTCCGGTCCACGCTGGGCGTCGCCGAGGGGGACGCCGTGCCGGGGCCGGTGTACGTGGATCGTTCGCTGTTCCGCGACACGTTCCATTCCACGTGGGACCGCGAAGGCATCCAGGTCGGCTACATCGCGCCCGTGGAGCCGGTCATGGTCGACGGCGCACGGCTCGCCCTCGATCGCGAGGACGCGCGCCGCACCCCGGACCCCGCCGCGGGCGCGGGCGAGGCGTTGGCGGCGGCGCTCGGCGGCGCGAAGGTGGAGGTCCTGGCGCCGGAGGCGTCGGCGGCCCAGAAGTTCGGCGGCGGCGCGGAGCCCGAGGAGCTGGCGTCCGCGGAGTCTGCCCCGCTGGCGGAGCGGGTGCGCCAGATGATGACGCAGTCGGACAACGTCCTCGCAGAGTCGCTGGCCCGCGAGGTCGCCATCGACCGGGGATTGACGCCCGACTTCGCCGGCGCCGCCAAGGCGGTGGCGGACACGCTCGCGGAACACGGGCTGGGGCTGGAGACCTCGGGCCCGTCCGCGGCGAACCTCGCCGACTCCAGCGGCCTCAGCGCGGACAACCGCGTCACCCCGGCACAGCTCGACCGGGTGCTGCTCGCCGCCGCCGGGCAGGGGGCCGGTTCGGACGGAGCCGGCGCCGGCGAGATCGACGACGCCGACGGCGACGGCCGCGACCTGGCC
>NZ_DURI01000114.1 GCF_012837295.1 Corynebacterium sp.
GCCGCGAACGCGCCGGGGTCGAACCCGTCGACGGTCGCAGCGGCGGCCGCGACTTCCGGCACCGCGACCGGCGCCACCGCCGGCGCCCCGTACGGCACGGCGCACGCATCCGCCGCACCGAGCACCGCCCCGAGCCCCGCCGCTCCAGTGCTGATGAATCCCCCGTTCACGCCGGCTCCCCTCCCCGCACGCCAATGCGGGCCACGGCATCGCGCGACGCGGAATCGACGTCGGCCAGCGCGCCGAATTGCGACGCCACGCCCGGGGCGTACCCCGCCAATTCCCCGTGCGCCCGACGACCGCGCCCGCGCATCGCCTCCACCGCGGCCTCCAACTGCGCTCCCCGATCGGCGAACGCGGCCCCCGCCGCCATGGGCGCGAAACCGGGCACCCCGGCCCATCGCCCCTCGCCGTCCCCGGCCCGTCCGGCGACCTCGGCGGCGACGCGCGCCACCCGATCCCCCGACATCCGCAGGTCCTCCCCGATTCCGTTCACGCCATTCCCCCTCGTTTCGCGCTGTGCGTCTCTTGCTCTGACACCCCGTTTAGACGCGCCCCGGCGCCCATCGGTTCCATCCGATTTCCCGCCGCCCCGGTCCGGGGGTGGTCGTCTCGGCCGCAGGCTGCGGCAGGGCATGAAAAAGCTTGACGACGCCCCATGCGGACATGGGACGTCGTCAAGCGAAAAGCGACCGGGAGAACCGACCCACCGGAGGCGAAAAGGAAAGCTAGACCGAGGCGACCACCGCGGACAGCTCGCCGGCGATGCGGCGCGCGGTCTCGGCGTCGGGGGCCTCGACCATCACGCGGAAGAGCTCCTCCGTGCCCGAGGCGCGGAGCAGGACGCGGCCGGTGTCGCCGAGCTGCTCCTCGGCGCGCGCGATGGCCTCCTTGACCGCCGGGGCATCGCCGATGCGGGCCTTGTCGGCGACGGGGACGTTGATCAGGGTCTGCGGCAGGACGGTCATCACCGACGCCAGCTCCGCCAGCGACTTGCCGGTCGAGGCCATCCGCGCCATCAGGTACAGGCCGGTCAGCGTGCCGTCGCCCGTCGTGGCGAAGTCCGGGATGACCAGGTGGCCCGACTGCTCGCCGCCGAGCGAGTACCCGCCGGCGTTGAGATCGGCCAGCACGTAGCGGTCGCCGACCTTCGTGGTGCGCAGGTCGATGCCGTTGTCCTGCATGGCCAGCTTCAGGCCCAGGTTCGACATGACCGTGGCCACCAGCGTGTTGTGGTGCAGCAGGCCCTGCTCCTTCATGGCCACCGCCAGCACCGCCATGATCTGGTCGCCGTCGATGACGTTGCCCTCGGAGTCGACGGCCAGGCAGCGGTCGGCGTCGCCGTCGTGGGCCAGGCCCAGGTCGGCGCCGTGCTCCAGGACGGCCTTCTGCAGCACGTCGATGTGCGTCGAACCGCAGCCGTCGTTGATGTTGTACGAGTTCGGCGAATTGTGGATGGCCACCACGTCGGCGCCCGCCGCCGCGTAGGCCAGCGGGGCGGCCTCCGAGGCGGCGCCGTTCGCGCAGTCGACGACCACGCGGATGCCGTCGATCTTCGACGGGACGGCCTTGGCCAGGTGGAACAGGTAACGGTCCAGGCCGTCGTTGGCTTCCTCGATGACGCGGCCGATGCCGGTGCCCGTGGGGCCGCCCTCCTCCAGGTGCAGCAGTGCGTGCTCGATTTCCTTCTCCACCGTGTCGTCCAGCTTCGTGCCGCCGGCGGCGAAGAACTTGATGCCGTTGTCGGGCATCGGGTTGTGCGACGCGGAGATCATCACGCCCATGTCGGCGCCGTAATCGTCCGTCAGGTAGGCCACCGCCGGGGTCGGCAGCACGCCCACGCGCAGCACGTCGACGCCCTTCGACGCCATGCCCGCCGCCATCGCCGCGGCGAGCATCTCGCCCGACACACGCGGGTCGCGGCCGATGATCGCCGTCGGGCGACGCTTGCCCGGGTTCGCTCCGCTGGTCAGGACGGTGGCGGCCGCGGCCCCCAGCTTCATCGCCAATGGCGCGGTGAGGGTCTTGTTCGCGAGTCCGCGGACACCGTCGGTGCCGAAGAGACGGGCCATGTCAGATGCAACTCCTGATCGTCGGGTGACGGCCGCCGCAGCACGGGGCCGGATTCCGTATCCCGACATTGTGCCACCCGCGGGGCCCGCCCACACCAGCGACCCGCGCCGACCGTTGCCGACTCACCCCCAACCGGTGGACAATGGATCGTTCCCGTCCGCCGCCCCGCGCCCGACCCCGATCGGCGCGCCGGCCCGGACCGTCCCGCCCCACCCCGGAGGACCCATGACCGACCCGCACCCGGCCGACGCCCACGACCTCATTTCCGTGCGCGGCGCCCGCGCCAACAACCTGCGCGGCGTCGACCTGGACCTGCCCAAGCGCCGCCTGACCGTGTTCACCGGCGTGTCCGGGTCCGGCAAGTCCTCGTTGGTCTTCGACACCATCGCCGCGGAGTCGCAGCGCCTGATCAACGAGACCTACCCGTCGTTCGTCCAGGGCTTCATGCCCACGCCGGCGCGCCCGGAGGTCGACGTGCTGTCCGGCTTGACGACGGCCATCGTCGTCGACCAGGAGCCCATGGGCTCCAACGCCCGCTCGACCGTGGGCACCGCCACCGACGTCGGCGCGCTGCTGCGCATCCTCTTTTCCCGCCTCGGCGACCCCCAGATCGGGCCGCCAAACGCGTTTTCCTTCAACGTCGCCTCCGCTTCCGGCGCGGGCGCACTGACCAAGGCGGACGGCACGAAGGAGCGCCGCGAGTTCTCCATCCTCGGCGGGCAGTGCCCCGGGTGCGAGGGCCGCGGCACGGTCTCCGACTTCGACCTGACGGCGCTTTACGACGCGTCGAAATCGCTGTCGGAAGGCGCCCTCACCGTGCCGGGTTATTCGATGGACGGCTGGTACGGCCGCATTTTCGAGGGCTCCGGGTACTTCGACATGGACAAGCCGCTCGGCGAATACTCCGACGTCGAGCTCGACGACCTGCTGTACCGCGAAGCCACGAAGATCAAGGTCGACGGCATCAACGTCACCTACGAAGGCGTGATCACGAAGATCCGGAAGTCGATGCTGGCCAAGGATCTCGAGTCGATGCAGTCGCACGTCCGCGCCTTCGTGGAGCGCGCCATCGTCTTCCGCCCGTGCCCCGAATGCGGCGGCACCCGCCTCAACGACTCCGCCCGATCGGTGACCGTCCACGGCAAGAACATCGCGGAGCTGGCGGCCATGCAGATCACCGACCTCGCCGAGTGGGTGCGCGACTTCGCCGCCACGAAGCAGTCGGCGACGATGGCGCCGCTGCTGAAGACGCTGCAGGAGACCCTCGACTCCTTCGCCGACATCGGCCTGGGCTACCTGTCGCTGGACCGCGCCTCGGGCACCCTGTCCGGCGGCGAGGCCCAGCGCGTGAAGATGATCCGCCACCTCGGCTCGGCGCTCACCGACGTCACCTACGTCTTCGACGAGCCCACCGTCGGTCTGCACCCGCACGACATCGCCCGCATGAACGAGCTGCTGCAGCAGCTGCGCGACAAGGGCAACACCGTCCTCGTCGTCGAGCACAAGCCGGAGACCATCGCCATCGCCGACCACGTCGTCGACGTCGGCCCCGGCGCCGGTTCCGCGGGCGGCCGGATCCAGTTCGAGGGCGACGTCGACGGGCTGCGTTCCTCCGACACCCTCACCGGCCGCCACTTCGACCACCGCGCCGAGCTCAAAACCGGGGACGCGATGCGCCAGGCCACCGGGGCATTGGAGATCCGCGGCGCCGCCGACAACAATCTCCGCGACGTCGACGTCGACGTGCCGCTGGGCGTGCTCACCGTCGTCACCGGCGTCGCGGGCTCCGGCAAGTCTTCGCTGATCCACGGCGCACTCGGGGACGGCGGCGTCGCAAAGCAGGCGAACGGGGCCGAGAATCTGGACGTCATCTTCGTGGACCAGGCTCCCATCAAGGGATCCCGGCGATCGAACGTGGCCACCTACACCGGGCTCGCCGACCCGGTGCGCAAGGCGTTCGCGAAGGCCAACGGCGTCAAACCCGGCCTGTTCAGCGCGAACTCCGACGGCGCCTGCCCCACCTGCAAGGGCGCCGGGATGATCTACCCCGAGGTGTCCTTCCGCGGCGGCGCCGCCACCCCGTGCGAGGACTGCGAGGGGCGCGGCTTCCAGGACGCCGTGCTGGAGCACAAGCTCGGCGGCCGCGACATCTCCGAAGTGCTGGGCATGACCGTCGCCGACGCGCTGGAGTTCTTCGCCGACGGCGACGCCCGGTTGCCCGCGGCCGTGAAGATCCTGGCCACCCTCGACGACGTCGGCCTCGGCTACCTCACCCTGTCGCGCACCCTGCCCACCCTGTCCGGCGGCGAGCGCCAGCGGCTCAAGCTGGCCACCCACCTCAAGGGGCGGAAGACGGGGAAGCCGGGGAAGGCGGGCGCGGCGAAGGGTGCCGCCAAGGGGAAAGCCGGCGCGAAGGCGGACGGTGCGAAGGCCGGCGCGGTCGCGAGCGCGGGTGCGGGTGCGGGTGCGGGTGGCGAAGTGTTCGTCCTCGACGAGCCGACCACCGGCCTGCATCTCGCGGACGTCGACAATCTGCTGGCCCTGCTCGACCGCCTCGTCGACGGCGGATCGACCGTGGTGGTCATCGAGCATCATCAGGCCGTGATGGCCCACGCGGACTGGATCATCGACCTCGGCCCCGGCGCCGGCGTCGACGGCGGGCGCGTCGTGTTCGAGGGCACTCCGGCCGATCTCGTCGCCGCCTCGCGGGGCGAAAGCGGCGGGAGCGAAGGCGAAGGCGGCGCTGGCGCGGGAGGCGAAGATGGCAGCGTCAACGGAACCATCACCGGCCGCCACCTCGCCGAGTACGTCGGGGCATAGCGCCCGGGGCCGCAGTTCCCGACCCGAGTGCTGCGAGCCCGGCACATTCTCTTTGACCCCGACTTCCCCGGGGTTAGCCTCCGCCTGGAACTTCTCCTTCGCGCAGAAAGACGTGGGGTGGACAGAAAGAGTTGGTTGACCACGTCTTTCTGTCCACCCCACGACTTTCTGCACCGGGGTCGGGCACGCGAAACGCCCCACCCCGGGGCGAACCCGGGATGGGGCGTATCGGCAAAGCGGGCGGACCGGCCACCGGCGCAAGAGCGCACGGCAACCGCCCCGCCCCCGCTGCATGCCACCGGCGAACCGGCGGCGGCGCGGGAACCGAAGCTTCGGTTTAGCGCTTCGAGTACTGCGGCGCGCGGCGGGCCTTGTGCAGACCGGCCTTCTTGCGCTCGACGGCGCGGGCGTCGCGGGTGAGGAAGCCGGCCTTCTTCAGCTGGCCGCGCTCCTCCGGGTTGTACTCGTTGAGGGCGCGGGCGATGGCCAGGCGCAGGGCGCCGGCCTGGCCGGACGGGCCGCCGCCGTTGATGTTGGCGGCGATGTCGAACTGGTTCTCGCGCTCGAGCAGGACCAGCGGGTCCTTGATCTCCTGCTGGTGCAGCTTGTTCGGGAAGTAATCCTCGATGTCGCGGCCGTTGCAGGTGATCTTGCCGGTGCCGGCGGTGACGTTGACGCGCGCGATGGCGCGCTTGCGGCGGCCGACGGTCTGGATCGGGCGATCCAGGACGGCGGGCTCGGCGACGGGGGCGTCGTCGCCCTCGACCTCGGTCGACTCATCGACGAGCGCGTCGCCGATGGTGGAGGTGAAGTCCTCGGTGGCGGCCTCGGCGGCAGCCTGGACGTCGTCGTAGGTGGCCTCGGTGTTCTCGACCTGGGCCTCGTTGGTGTCCTGGGGGTTGGTCACTGCGCCACCGCCTTGATCTCGTAGTTCTCGGGCTTCTGGCCGGCGTACGGGTGCTCCGCACCGGCGTAGACGTGAAGCTTCTTGATGGACTGACGCGACAGCTTGTTGTGCGGCATCATGCCCTCGATGGCCTCGGCGATGACGCGCTCGGGGTGCAGCTCGAGGGAGCGGCCGAGGGTCATCGACTTCAGGCCACCCGGGAAGCCGGAGTGGCGGTAGCGCATCTCACGGTCCCGCTTGTTGGAGGAGATGTGGATCTTGTCGGCGTTGATCACGATGACGTGGTCGCCGCAGTCGACGTTGGGGGCGAAGTAGGCCTTGCCCTTGCCGCGCAGCAGGTCGGCGGCGTGGGTGGCGAGGCGACCGAGCACGACGTCAGTGGCGTCAATGACGTACCACTTGTGCTCGATGTCACCGTCCTTGGGGTGGAAAGTAGACAACATGACTCCTTTACGGGTCCGTGTGATTCTGCCGGCCGGTGTGCGCCGCGTGCCCTGCCCCCGGCGGCCGGTGGAGACCCGGGGAGGTTGTGCTTCCGCTTTTTCGCTTTACGCGCTTTTTCGCTTTACGACGGCCCGCGTGCGGGCATGCGTCGTGGAGCGTGCGGGAGTCTGGTGCACACAGGCGTTCAACTCTACCGGTGGCGTCGCCGCAGACCAAAACGCGAGCGAGGCGCTCGGGAGCCGTTGGCGTCGTGAAACGCGGACGGTGAAGAGCAAACGGCCGATGCGACCGTCCCGGGCGGGGACGGGGGCATCGGCCGTCGTCAAGCAAAGTGGTGGAGCCGGTGAAACTGGTCGAGCCGGAGTCGCCTTCCCGTCAGCCCCAGCTGGCGGCGGCGCGGCGGTTGATGTCGGACATGCGGTCGTTGCCCTCTTCGACGGTGCGGGCGATGGTCTCCAGGATCTGGTTGAGCTCGCCGGCGGACTCGTCCCACGTGCGCTGGGCGTCCTCGTAGGCGACGGCGGAATCACCCTCCCACGTGGACGTCATCGGCGCGATGCGCGCCTTCAGGTCGCCGAGCAGCGTCTGGATGTGCCCGGAGGTGGTGCGGATGTCGGCGGCGCCTGCGGCGATGGAGCCGAACTGGTAGCGGATGGTGTCGGTCATGTGGTCCCCCTCTGTGAGCCGGCCGGGAGCCGGCCGGTTACGTGAATGATCGATGGTCGGCGCCGATTCGGGCGCCGCTGATTGCCGGTTACAGGTTCAGCAGTCCGCCGCCGGCGGCGCCGACGCGGTTGAAGTCTGCTGCGCCGGTCTCCTCGCCCGCATCGAAGCTGCCGGCGTTGGAGCGGATGTTCTCTGCGATGTCGGTGAGCGCGCCGGACAGCTTCGCCGCGGCCTCGTCCCACCGGAGCATGACGTCGTCGAACGCCAGCTTGGCCTGGCCCTTCCACTCCCCGGCCATGCCGTCGACGACGCCGCGCAGACGCGCCAGCTCGCCGGAGACTTCCTGGTTGACCCCGTCGACGTCGCCCGCCGTCGTGGTCATCGTGCTGGATTCGGTGGTGAAGATCCCGCCGGTCATGTCATTCCCCCTCGTGTCGTGGAACCCGGGCCCCTCGCCCGGGTTCGCGTGCCGGATTCGTGTTCCGGCCCGTGCGCGATGCCCGCGGCATGTGCCGCGGGCGCCGATTCCGGTGCGGTGGTCCCCGCACCGGGTCCGGGGGCCGGTGTCCCTTCCCCGGCCGCCACATGATTGGACGCGCCCCGGTGCCATTCGGTTCCATCTTTTTTCCGCGCATCCCCCTGACCACCCCCGCCGCCGCCATCACCGCGGGCCCGTCATTCCGGCCCGGCCACCGCGGCCGAGCGCAGCGCGCGACCGCACACCGGCCGGACCTGCGGGATCGTCGCCCCGCGGAACTGGCAGCCCACCGACACCTGCCACCCGTCGACCAGTTTGTGCTGCCACAGGACCACCGACCCGTCGGGCGGACGCTCCTCGTGGACGACGACGTCGAGGCCGTCGATGACCTCGCGGCGCACCCCATCCATCGCGGGATCCCCCGCCGCGTGGGCGGTCAACCCCGCCACGATGCCATCGGCGTCCATGCCCCACGGCACCTCGCCGGCGGACACGAGGACGCGCATCGTCCCGCCGTCCACGAGCACCAGCGCCTCCGCCGTCGCACGCTCGTCGACGCGCCACCCCGCCGGCAATTCCACCCGCACGCCATTGCCCACCAGCTCGATTCCCCGGGCCTCGGGCGCGGCCGCGGAGTTCGGGGGCGCGCCGTCGGGGCCTCTCGAGCCGCCCTGACCTGCACCGTCCGCGTGCTTGCCGCCGCCGGCATCGTCCCCGCCGCCGCGCTCTCCTCCGGCTCCCTCACCCTCCCCGCGCGCATCACCATCGTCGGTTCCATCGGCGGCGGCCAACACGGCCTCGTCGCGCAATGCCGGCCCGACGGGACCGTCGACGATGAGCACGATCGCCGCAGCCGCGACCACGCACGCCAGCACCGCCACCGCGGCCGACGCGACCGC
>NZ_DURI01000115.1 GCF_012837295.1 Corynebacterium sp.
GCGAAATTCGGGCCGGTCATGTTGTGGGTGACCAGCCAGACGTCCTCGCCGCCGATGACCGCGTGGTCGACGTCGTACTCGACGCCGCGCTCGCGGGGGCGCACGCACACCGGTTCGCCCGTCGGGTCGGAGCACTCCAGGTACCAGGTCTCCGACGTGATCTTCGACCCCGCCTCGAAGATCAGGTACTTCTCGCTGCGGGTCGTGCCCACGCCGACCCAGTAGGCCTCGTCGGGTTCGTGGAAGACGCGCACGTCCTCGGACGCGGGCTTTCCGACGGCATGGCGCCAGACCGAATCCGGCCGCCAGGCCTCGTCCAGGCGCTGATAGAACAGGTGGTCCGACCCGACCCAGGTGGCGCCGGCGGAAATGTCGGCGATGACGTCGTCGTACAGCTCCCCGGTGCGCAGGTCCTTGATCCGCAGGGTGTAGCGCTCGTCGCCGACGACGTCGACGGAGTACGCCAGCAGGTTGCCGTCGACGGTCACCGACGCGGCACCCAGCGAGAAGAACTCGTGGCCCTCCGCCAGCTCGTTGAGGTCGAGGAGGATCTCCTCCCCCGGCACGGGCTCGCCCGGCGCGGCGTCCGGGATCGCCGGCGGGGTCCAGTCGTCGCCGTCGGCGCGCATGCGGCACGACAGCCCGTAGGACTTCCCCTCCAGGGTGCGGGAGTAGTACCACCAGTCGCCCGAGCGCACCGGCACCGACATGTCGGTCTCCTGCACGCGGGATTTGATCTCGCCGAAGATCGCCTCGGACAGGTCGCGGAGGTCGGCGGTCATCGCGTCGGTGTACGCGTTTTCCGCGTTGAGGTGCGCGATGACCTCCGGGTCGGTCTTGTCCCGCAGCCACTCGTACTCGTCGACGAACTCGCGGCCGTGATGGGCGCGGACGTGCCGGCGGCGGGCGGCGATGGGTGCGGTGGCCATCAAGCGGGGTCGCCGATCCAGTCGGAGAAGCGGCGGCCGGAAATGCGCTCGTAGGCCTCGATGTAGCGCTCGCGGGTCGCCTCGACCACGCCGCCGGGCAGCGGCGGCGGGGGCGTGCAGGCGTTCTTGTCCCAGCCGGACTTCGGCGACGTCAGCCAGTTGCGCACGTACTGCTTGTCGAACGACGGGTTGACCTGGCCCTCCACGTAGGAATCCGCTGGCCAGTAGCGGGAGGAGTCCGGGGTGAGGACCTCGTCGGCGAGCACCAGGCCGCCGTCGGCGTCGAGGCCGAACTCGAACTTCGTGTCCGCCAGGATGATGCCGCGCGCCAGCGCCAGCTCGGCGGCGCGGGAGTAGATGGACAGGGTGGCGTCGCGAAGCTCGTTGGCGCGGTGCTCGCCCAGCGAGGCGACGACGCGCGAGAACGGCACGTTCTCGTCGTGGTCGCCGATTTCGGCCTTGGTGGCCGGGGTGAAGATCGGCTCGGGCAGCTTGGAGCCCTCGACCAGTCCCTCCGGCAGCTCGATGCCGCAGACGGTGCCGGATTCGCGGTACTCGGCCAGGCCGGAGCCGGTCAGGTAGCCGCGGGCGACGCACTCGAACGGCAGCATCTCCAGCTTCTTGCACACCAGGGCGCGGCCGAGGGACTCGGCAGGGATGCGCTCGTCGTCGGCGGGGCCGGCGAGGTGGTTGGGGAAGTCGAGCTCGTCGAAGAAGAAGACGCTCATCGCGGTGAGCACGCGGCCCTTGTCGGGGATCGGCGTGTCCAGGATGTGGTCGTACGCGGAGATGCGATCGGAGACGACCATGAGAAGGGTGTCGTCGTCGATCTCGTAGATCTCGCGGACCTTGCCCGCCGTCAGGTGGCTGTACGCGGAAAGTTCGGGTCGCATGGGGATAGAGCATAGACCCCGGGCTAGGAGTCTTCCCCGGTCAACCCCAATCGGGCGGACAGCCACGGCAGGGACTCCGCGAAGCCGGCGGCCCAGGCCCGCCAGGTGTGGGCGCCGGGGGTCTCGGAGTAGGCGACGTCGATGCCCGGCGATGATGCGGCCGTGGACGCCGCCGCCGAAGCGCGCGGTTTCCCGGATCTTCAGCGGGTCGATGGCGTCGTACGCCTTCCTGTCCCCGCGGAGGTACGTGGCCACGGTTTCCGCGGGGTCCGGGTCGACGTCGAAGGGCTTTGCGACGCCCGGCGGCACGTCTTCGGCCAGGTACGTCATCACCTTGTCCCCGGTGGCCGGGGAGTCGACGCGGAGGGTGTCCTTGAACGTGGCCCCGTTGGCGTCGACGGCGACGGTGATGGGGGCCAGCCCGCGGTGGCCTTCCGCGAAGGCGTCGAGGGTCTGCCCCGCCCGGCCTTCGGCGAACCACTGCTCCGGGGAGCCGGGCACTCCCGACACCAGGACGACGACGGGCAGTTTCGGGCGCGGGTGCGCGAAGTACGCCGGGGGCAGGTGGACCTGCACACGCCAACGTCGCGGGGTGCGCGGCGGCCGATGTCGGCGTAGGCCAGCGCCGCGCATCGGCGCCCGCCGGCGGCCGGGCCATGAGGAACAGTACGAAGAGCAGCACGGCGACGACGGCGGCCTGCACGGCGCGGCCCGTCAGGGACGGGGCGGGGTGATCTCAACGCGGTCATTCTTACGCCCGCATCCTTAACCCCGGGTGTGACCGGAGGTGCCGCGATCCACCCGGCGTTTTACGAAACGGGGTGACATGCGTCGCAATACGGGATAATGTCTACATTTAGTTACTCAGATCACACATAGGGATCAAGGAAGGCACCAGTCACATGACGACTCAGCCCACTCAGAACGCTCCGCGCCGCGCCGTCATCGTCGGCGGCAACCGCATTCCGTTCGCGCGCTCCAACAAGGAATACAGCAACGCGTCGAACCAGGACATGCTCACCGCCGCCATCGACGGCCTCGTCGCCCGCTACGGCCTGGCCGGCGAGCGCCTCGGCTCCGTCGCCGCCGGCGCGGTGCTCAAGCACTCGCGCGACTTCAACCTCGTGCGCGAGTGCGTGCTCGGCTCCGCCCTGGACCCGACCACCCCGGCGTACGACATCCAGCAGGCGTGCGCGACCGGCATGGAGGCACTGTCCTCCATCTCCAACAAGATCAAGCTCGGCCAGATCGAGGCCGGCATCGCCGGCGGCGTGGACACCACTTCCGACGCCCCGATCGCCGTGTCCGACGGCCTGCGCAAGGCGCTGCTCAACGCCAACCGCCAGAAGACCACCGCCGGCCGCCTCAAGGCACTGGCCGCCATCCGCCCGGCCGACCTCGCGCCGGCCACCCCGGGCACCGGTGAGCCGCGCACCGGCCTGTCCATGGGCGAGCACCAGGCCCTGACCACCGCCGAGTGGGGCATCACCCGCGCCGAGCAGGACGAGCTCGCCGCCAAGTCGCACCAGAACCTGGCCCGCGCCTACGACGAGGGCTTCTTCTCCGACCTGGTCACCCCGTTCAAGGGCGTCACCCGCGACACCAACCTGCGCGCCGACTCCACCGCCGAGAAGCTGGGCAAGCTCAAGCCCGTCTTCGGCCGTGGCCTGGAGGCCGAGCCCACCATGACCGCCGGCAACTCCACGCCGCTGACCGACGGTGCGTCCGCGGTGCTCATCTCCTCCGAGGAGTGGGCCGCCGAGCGTGGCCTGACCGTGCTGGCCGACGTCGTCGACGTCGAGTCCGCCGCCGTCGACTTCGTCCACGGCGACGAGGGCCTGCTCATGGCCCCGGCCTACGCCACCCCGCGCATCCTCGCCCGCCAGGGCCTGACCTTCGAGGACATCGACTTCTTCGAGATCCACGAGGCCTTCGCCGGCACCGTGTGCGCCACGATGAAGGCCTGGGAGGACGAGGAGTACTGCCGCGAGAAGCTCGGCCTCGACGGCGCCCTGGGCTCCGTCCCCCGCGAGAAGCTCAACGTCAACGGCTCGTCGCTGGCCTGCGGCCACCCCTTCGCCGCCACCGGCGGCCGCATCACCGCCTCGCTGGCGAAGATGCTGCGCGCCAAGGCCGACGAGACCGGCCAGGTCGCCCGCGGCCTGATCTCCGTCTGCGCCGCAGGCGGCCAGGGCGTCGTCGCCATCCTCGAAGCCCGCCCGTAAGCCCCGCGAACACACCATCAAGGAGAATCTGACATGGCAGACAAGTACCAGGAACTGGTCACCGGCGGTCCGCTCACGGGCGTCGCCAAGTCCCTCGGCCTTCCCCAGCCCCCGCACCTGCGCCGCCACAAGCCGGGCGACCCGCTGCTGAAGAACGACAAGGTGCTCGTGACCGGATCCGGTTCCGACGCCGACGCCGTCGCTAAGCAGCTCGGCGACTGGGATCTCAACGTCCGGCGCGACCAGGCCGGCGACGACAAGGTCGGCGCGATCGTGGTCGTCGTCACCGAGGCCGCGCGCCCGAAGGATCTGCAGGAGCCGGTGCTCAATGCGGCGAAGCACCTGCGCAAGCTCGACAAGGGCGGCCGTTTCATCGTCATCTCCCGCGCGAAGGCGGAGCACGGCGAGGGCTCGGGGTCGGCTGAGGACGTCGCCGTCAACGCCGCCCGCGGCGGTGCCGAGGGCCTGGTCCGCTCGATGGGCCACGAGGTCCGCGGCGGCTCCACCGCCAACGGCATCCTCGTCCACGACGGCGTCGACGTCACCGCCCCCTCCGTGGTCGCCTCGCTGCACTTCTTCCTGTCGGGCCGCTCCGCGTTCGTCGACGGCCAGTTCCTCACCGTGTCCTCCGACGCCGGCGAGATCCCCGCCGACTGGGACAAGCCGCTGGCCGGCAAGGTCGCCGCGATCACCGGCTCCGCCCGCGGCATCGGCGCGGCCATCGCCCGCCAGATGAAGGCCGACGGCGCCGACGTCATCGTCATCGACGTGCCGCCGGCCGGCGACGCGCTGGCGAAGGTGGCCAACGAGCTCGGCGGCCTGGCCCTGCAGCTCGACATCACCGCCGAGGACGCCGGCAACCGCATCGCCGACGCCGCGAAGCAGCGCTTCGGCAAGCTCGACATCGTGGTGCACAACGCGGGCATCACCCGCGACAAGATGCTGGCGAACATGGACGAGGCCAAGTGGGGCTCGGTCATCGCCGTCAACATCGAGGCGCAGCTGACCATGAACGAGCAGCTGCTGGCGCACGAGGCGTTCCAGAACTCCCCGCGCATCGCCACCATGTCGTCGACGTCGGGCATCGCGGGCAACCGCGGCCAGACCAACTACGCCACCTCGAAGGCCGGCGTGATCGGCATGGTCGAGGCCACCGCCGACCGCGTGGCCAAGCTCGGCGGCAACATCAACGCCGTCGCCCCGGGCTTCATCGAGACCGACATGACCGCGTCGATCCCGTTCGTCAACCGCCAGGTCGCGCGCCGCGTCAACTCGCTGCAGCAGGGCGGCCAGCCGGGCGACGTCGCGCAGGCGATCTCGTTCCTGGTCTCCGACCGCGCGCTGGGCGTCAACGGCGAGGTTCTGCGCGTGTGCGGCCAGAACATCGTGGGCCAGTAGGGGGCGCCGGCATGACTGAAGCCAAAGTCCTGTCCTCCGTCCCGTCGCTGGTGCCGCTGTACGCGAAGGCCGCCACGGGCGGGAAGCGCTCGAACCGCACGTCGAACCTGAAGACCCCGGCCCTGGCCGTCAAGGGCGTGGAGGTTTCCGCGTCGCGCGATGAGGAGTTCCGCCGCGTCGCCGGTGCCCCGCCGATCGATCACGTCGCGAACTCGGCCTTCTTCGGCCACGTCCACGCGCTGATCATGCCGCTGCAGATGGAGCTCATGGCGGCCGATGATTTCCCGCTGCCGATGATGGGTCTGATCCACACGTCGAACACGTACCGCCAGCTCAAGCCGGTTCCGGTGGGCTCGCAGGTCGACGTGGAGGTCCGCGTGGCAGGTTTCCGCGCGCACCGTTCGGGCACGGAGATCGTGCACGAGTCGACCGTGTCGCGCGATGGCGAGGTCCTCGTCGAGGAGACCTCGGTGTACCTGGCCAAGGGCAAGAAGCTTGACGACGTCGAGCCCCTCGACGACGCGGCCGGCTCGTCCAAGCGGCCGCAGTTCAAGGTGCCGCGCCCGACGGCGCAGTGGCGGATCCCCGGTTCCATCGGCCGCACGTGGGCGAAGGTCTCCGGCGACTGGAACCCGATCCACGTGACGGGCCTGACGGCGAAGGCGCTGGGCATGCCCGGCGTCGTGGCCCACGGCATGTACACCGCCTCGCGTGCGCTGGCGGAGTCCGATGTGCCGGGCGGCGCCCCGTTCGAGTTCCACATCGAGTTCGCGGCGCCGGTGATCGTGCCGGCGACGGTGATGGTCGCCATCACCCGCGCGGGCGAGGTCGTCGACGGCGAGGGCCGCGGCGGCACCGACATCGTGGCGTGGGACCGCAAGAAGCGGCGCCCGCACTTCACGGGTCACGTGCGGGACGTGTAGTTCACCGCCCCGCGAATCTGCGGTAGTCCGATGCGGCCGGGTGGTCGTCGTCCCAGGTGTCGACGATCCGCCCGGCCTTCATCGTCGCCCGGTTCACCAGGCCATTGATGGTCGGGCCGATCAGGGCGAACAGCTCTGGCTCCGCGACCGGGTCGAGCACCAGCGTCCGGTCGCCGTAGCCCATGAGGTATTCGTCGAACGCCGGCAGCGCGATCGGCCCGCGCGGCGGCCGGGCCTTCGGGCTCGCCGCGACCTCCTCGGCGGCCTCGGCGAGCATGAGATGCGGCTGCCCGGCCACGGAGACCTCGGTCACCGCCTCGCCGGCCGCGGCCACTCCCCTCGCGATGGCCTCGCGCGTGTGCCCCGACCACCACGCGATGTCGGAGACCTTCGCCGGTCCCCGGCCACGCAGATGCTTGACGACGAGCCGACGCAACAATTCATCGGTCTCCGCGTCGTCGGCACCGTCGTCGGCCGCCGGCACCCACGCCTCGAACGCGGTGAAGGTGTCCGCGGTGCCGACCGGCGGGCCTTGCACCAGGACGCGTTCCTCGCACAGGAAACGCAGCATGTGGGAACCGCGGCTCGACGACGAATCGATGCCGACCGTCGCCCACAGCTCGCGCACGCCGTCCCTTGTCAACGCGACCGCAGCACCTCTCGGGCCGACGAAGGGGACGGCCTTCTCGGCGACGTGTTCGGGCAGTCGTTCGGGGTCGGTGGTGGCCCCGACCAGGGCGGCACCGGCACGGAGCACGTCGTCGAGCGTGAGCCCCAGGGCCGCGCGGCGCTTCTCCACGCCTGAGCGCGCCCGGTGAGAACACAGGCCCGTCAGCCAGGAGACGTCCTCGGCGGCCATGACGTGGTGCGTGCCGCGCATGGGCCACGTGCGGATCAGCGCGCCGGATTCCAACGCGGCCTGTACGTCCGAATACTTCGCGCTCTTCGTGCGGATGCCCACCGCCCACCGCGCCGCCTTCGCGTTCTGAGCCTGCATGGCCAGCATGTGGCGCACGGCGGACACGGGATCGGCGGCGCGATCCTTGGCGGTGAGCAGCTGCGCCCGGCACCGGGCGGCACGGGCGGCGGTGCGGGTGAGCTGGAGCATCAGGGTTGCTTCTGCTACGTCGACAGGATCCGCAGCGCGGCGTCGCGGACCTCGGGCACCTCGGTCACGCCGTCGGAGTACAGGAAGTGCTTCGCGCCGGGGACGACAGTTGGTTCGACGCCGAGCCTCTTCGCCATCGCCGCGGTGTCGGCGTTGGGCACGATGTGGTCGCCGTCGGACATGACCACCGCCACCTCGCCGAGCCTCGGCAGCAGCTCCTCGGTGCCCACGCCGTCGCCAATGTAGTCGTCGAGCTCCGGCAGCGCCGCCACCGGCGCGTCGAAACCGGCGACGAGAACCAGGCCGCGCGGCCGCTGCTCCGGGTGCTGCTCCAGATGCGACAGCACGGTGATGCAGCCGAGGGAGTGGGCGACCACCACGGCCCCGTCCAACGTGCCGGCCTGCTCTGCCAGCGCCGCCGCCCACGCCCCCGGGTCCGGCCGCGTCGGCTCGGGCAACGCCACGCGGGTGACGGGGAAACCCTCCCCGACCAGCTCGGAGGCCAGCCACGGGAACCAGTGCTTGGCCGGGTAGCCGTTGAATCCGTGGACGATGACCACGCGCGGGCGGACGGAATCGGCGTCGACCCCGTCCGGAAGGTCCGTGACGGGGTCGTGGTGCTTTTCGCTCATGCCCGCGAGGGTAGGCGATCCGCGGCGGAGCCGGGCGGGAATCGGCCCGAGGGGTCAATCCCAGGAAGCGTCGTCGGGATCGACGCCATTCGCTCGGGCGTCGGCCTCGATGGCCGCGACCAGCCACTTCGTCGGCTCCTCTCCGCCGTAGGACTTCTGGAAACGCTCGTCGGCCAGGTACATCCGGGCCAGCAGCACCTGCCGGCCGTGGGTGCAGTCGTAGTGCTTCGCGATGCCCGCACGGTGCATCGCGGACACCTCGCGCCCCAGCTCCGAATCCGGGTCGGTGCCGTCTTCGACGGCGCCGGCGATTGTGGCGACGATCTGCTCCTGCTCGGCGAACATCTGCGCCCAATCGCCCTCGGTGCGGTTGGCGTTGGCCTCCTGGGACTGCGCCCAGGCCTCGGTGCCGCCCCAGCGCTCCTCCGCCTCGTCGGCGTAGTCCTGGCGCCAGCCGCCGCCGAACTTCTCGGCCGCCGCGCGGGGATCCATCTTCTTGTCGTTCTTGCCGTTCTTGGACACGGTCATCTCCTCCAACATCTCGTCGACTGCGCCGATCATCCGGCGCAGATGCGAGGCGCGCTCCGTCAATAAACGCCGCTGGCGCTCCAGGTGCTCACGGGCATCGCCGCCGCCGTCGACCAGCTCACGGACCTCCGCGAGCGGAAGGCCGATTTCCCGGTACACCAGGATCCGCTGCGCGCGTTCCAGGTCGGCGTCGACGTAGAGCCGGTGGCCGCCGAGCGTCCGCCACGACGGCACCAGCAGGTCGATCGACTCCCAATGCCGCAGCGCCCGCACGGTGATCCCGAGCAGCTCGGCGGCCTCGCCGATGGTCAGCTCGGTGCCGTCGCCGTCGTGGGTCGTGTCTCGCATGAACCGAACTCAATCACCTGACGCAGGGTCAGGTGCAAGACCCAATTCCGCGATCGCCTCCAACGACGCCC
>NZ_DURI01000116.1 GCF_012837295.1 Corynebacterium sp.
GCCACGCGGCTGCGGGCGGACAGGGCGGGGGCGGGGCGTCGTCAAGCAAACACGGTGCGGGACACGCCGCGCTGCACCGGCATGGCCCGAGGCACGACGCCAACGTCGGGGCGATCCGCGGCGCCGGGCGCGATTTCGAACAGGACGAATACCAGCGGGAACTGTTCGGCGACGAGCCCACGACGGTGCCCGCCGTCATCGGCGCGAACGTGCGCGGCTAGCGGATGTTGAAGGTGTACGGGTCCGCGTTGCGGTCTCCGACCAGGCCGTACACCAGGTAGCTGCCGGACTCGACGTCCTGGCGGTCCGACTCCGTGCACTTGCCCGGGGCCGAGCTCTTGCGAGACCAGTTGACGTCGTAGACGACTTCCTCGCCGGCCTCGATGGTCTCGGTGCCGCTGCCCTCGGAGTCATGGCAGTCGAGGTCGGACCAGATGCGCTCGAAGGTGACCATGTCGTAGACCTCGAAACGCAGGGTGTCCTGGTCGAGATCGATCTCGCAGTCGCCGTTGGTGGGGTTGGCCAGCGTCAACGCGAACCGCGGGTTGGTCGCCCCGTAATTCGGGCTGTCGGCGGTGACCGTCAGGTTCAGGTCCGCCAGCTCGCAGGTGTCCTTGTCCACGGCCTCCGACTCTTCGGCGGAGGGCGTGGTGCTGTACGGCTCGGAGGAATGGCCGGCCGGCGCGGAGGTGTTCTCCACGCCGTCGTCGCGCGACACGGTCACCGACTCGGTGACGTCCGCCGCCTGATTCGTGTCCTCGTCCGTCCCCCCGGAACCGCCCGCCACCCATCTGACGATGCCCACGATCACGAGGATCAGGGCGATGGCCAGCACCAGCGCGGCGATGCGGCGGCGCCGGTAGATCTCCGGGGGCAGCGGTCGGTTGGTCACGCAATCAGACTAGCGGGTCTTCGCTGACTCCCTTGGTCACCACGACCTCGGCGCGTCCGTCCCCGAGGTGGTAGCGCATGCCGACGACGCCGACCTTGCCGTCGTTGAGGCGGGTCTTGATCTCCGGCGAGCGGTCGATGATGTGGTTGACGATCTCGCGCACGTGGCGGCGCTCGAGGTCCTGGATGTCGTTCTGGCCGTCCTTGCGGGCGGCGAGCAGCGACGGGGTGACCTTCTCGATGAGCACACGCTGGAAACCGCCCGGCAGCGCGCCGCCCTCGAGGGCGGAGTGGGCGGCCTTGACGGCGCCGCAGGACTCGTGGCCCAGGACGACGACGAGGCTGACGCCGAGGGAGTCGACGGCGAATTCGAGGGAGGCCAGGACCGACAGGTCGGTGATGTGGCCGGCGGTGCGGATGACGAAGATGTCGCCGAGGCCCTGGTCGAAGATGATCTCGACGGGGACGCGGGAGTCGGAGCAGGACAGCACGACGACGGCGGGGTTCTGGCTGGCGGTGAGCTTCTCGCGGCGGGAGGGGTCCTGGTTCGGGTGGGCGGACTGGCCCTCCATGAAACGGTTATTTCCCTCGAGCAGATGCTTCCAGACGGTTTCAGGGGTGCGTGTCATACCATCCATCTTGCTAGGAATTCGCAGATTGGAGTGAATCGGGTTTTGGAATCAACGCAATCCGGGGGTCTCGCCGCCGGCGCGGACTGGCGCGATGATCTCGTGGCCTGGTTCCGGGCTGCTGCGCGCGACCTGCCGTGGCGGGAGCCGGGCACGTCGCCGTGGGGGATTTTGGTCAGCGAGGTCATGAGCCAGCAGACGCCGGTGGCCCGGGTCGCGCCGTCGTGGCGGCGGTGGATGGGGTTGTGGCCGGAGCCCGCGGATTTGGCGGCGGCGCCCGCGGACGAGGTGCTGCGGGAGTGGGGCAAGCTCGGGTACCCGCGGCGTGCGTTGCGGTTGCGGGAGTGTGCGGCGGCGATCGTCGCAAAGCACGATGGCCGGGTACCCGCCGACGTCGAGGCCCTGCTGGCGCTGCCCGGCATCGGCGATTACACGGCGCGGGCGGTGGCCGCGTTCGCTTTCGGCGCGCGGACGCCGGTCGTCGACGTCAACGTGCGGCGGGTGCTGCGGCGGCACCGGCAGGCGACGTTCCTGCCGGGCCCCCACAAGCGGGCAGACATGGATGCGGTGGAGGGCTTGCTTTACGACGATCCGGCGGCCGCCGCCGAGTTGTCCGCCGCGTGGATGGAGCTGGGGGCGACGGTGTGCAAAACCCGTCCGGCGTGCGGAGAGTGCCCGGTGCGGGAGTCGTGCGCGTGGGTGGCCGCGGGGTCGCCGGAACCGTCGGCGGAGGAGTTGGCGGCGGCGAAAAAGAGGGTGCAGAAGTTCGAGGGCACCGACCGTCAGGTGCGGGGGAAGCTGCTGGACGTGCTGCGCGGCGCCGAGTCGCCGGTGGAGCGGGCGTTGCTCGATGCGGTGTGGCCAGATGAGGCGCAGCGGTCGCGGGCGTTGTTCTCGCTTCTCGACGACGGCCTGGCCGTGCAGGACGCCGACGGATTGTTCCGGCTGCCCAGGTAGAGGGGCGCGGGGAGAAATGCCGGGAGGACCACCGGGAAGTCACGGCCCCGGTGTTCGAACGGCGCGGCGGGGCGATCCGGACGGGCGGCTAGTCTGGCGGCATGAGCGCTTCGGTGGAGGGTTCGGCCGCGGGACGGGGCTTTGCGCCCGTTCGCCGCGTCCTCGCCGCTCTGCTGGTCATCGTGCTCGCCGCGGTGACGGGGTGTTCCGCCGGCGGGTTCGAGGGGGCCGATGCCGACCGCGGGACACCGCCGCCGGTGGAGCGGGAACCGGGGGCGGTGATCACGGAGATGGAGCTGGCGGTGGATTCGCCGAGCGTGGCCGACGCGCGGCGCATCGTCTACGCATCGACGGACGCCCACGGCGGGCCCGATGTCGTCAGCGGCTCGGTGCTGGAGCCCACCGCGCCGTGGACCGGGGACGGGCCGCGGCCGTTGCTGGTCATCGCGCCGGGGACGCAGGGGGCGGCGGACAATTGCGCGCCGTCGATGACCATGCACTTCGGTACTTCTCCCCCGCCTCCGGCCCGGCATTTCCTGGACCTGGGGTGGGCGGTGGCCATCACCGATTACCAGGGATTGGGCACTCCCGGCACCCACACGTATCTGGTGCGCGAGGCGCAGGGCAGGGCGGTGCTCGACGTGGCCAGGGCAGCCGAAAAGCTGATCGGCGAGTTCGGTTCGGGCGGGTTCGGTTCGGATGGCGCGGCTGACACTCCCGTCGCCATCTTCGGGTTCTCGCAGGGAGGCGCGGCGTCGGCGGCGGCCGCCGAGATGGCCGGGGAGTACGCGCCGGAGGTGAGCATCCGGGCGGTGTACGCGGGCGGGGTGCCGGCGGATCTGCCGTCGACGGCCACCGAGATCGACGGGTCGCCGTTGTCGGGGGCGATGGGCTACGCGATCAACGGCCTCGTCGCGGCCTACCCGGAGGTCGGCGAGGAGGTCGACGCAATGCTCAACGCCGAGGGCCGCCGCTTCCTCGACGAGTCCGCCACGCAGTGCATCGGCGCGACGCTGGCGCTGTGGGGGCGGCGGGATTCGTCGGACTTCACCGTCGACGGCCGATCGTTCGCCGAGCACTTGGACGAGGTGGCGGGACCGGGTCTGCGGGAGGCCGTCGGCAAGCAAAAGCTGGGGACGGTCGCGCCGGGGATGCCGGTGTTCGTCACCCACAACGTGCGGGACGACGTCATTCCCGTGGCGGGGGCACGGCGGCTGGTGCGGGAGTGGTGCGACGGCGGTGCGAACGTGACGTACGCCGAGGTCGACGAGGACCTCGGCGACGCCTCCCACGGGCTGGCCTGGCAGCTGACGCAGGATGAGGCGTTCGGGTGGCTGGTCAGCGTCATGGGCGGCCCCGATGCGCCGGGGGCCGAGGGCACGTGCTGACCGGCCGGCGGCTGCGTGGGGCGAGGGTTCGGCGCGGATTACTTGTTGCGGCGCGGGCGCAGCTTCACCGACGGCATCGGCGGCGACGGGATCCGGTCGATCTGGGCGCGGGTGGGTTCGCCCTCGAAGCCGGGGTAACCCTCGACGACGCCGAAGCGGCGGGCGCGGGCGTCGGCGTCCTCCCAATCCTCGCGGGCGGAGCGGACGGCGGCTTCGTCTTCGCCGACGAAGTTCCAGAACATCAGCAGGTCCTCGCCGTAGGGGTCGCCCGCCAGCAAAACCAGGGTGGCGCCCTCGTCGCCGGCGGTGA
>NZ_DURI01000117.1 GCF_012837295.1 Corynebacterium sp.
CCGCCGCGCCCGCGCCGAGACCTGCGGCCCCGACTGCGCCCACCGCGCCCACCGTGCCGACGTTGCCGCGGTCGGCGTCTGCCTCGACGTCCGCGTCCCGGTCGAATCCGGTTGCCGCCGGCGCGATCTGCGTCGGCTGGTCGACGTCGGAGTCCGCGGCGAAATCGGCGTCGGCCTCGCGGTAATCGTCGGTCTTCGCCAGCGGTTCGATCTTCTGCGGCGCGGTGCGGCCGGCTGCGGCGTAAATGTCGCGGCGCGGGATCACCTGCGTTTCGCCGGCGTCGTCAAGCGAGGCCGACGAGTCGGAGGTGGCGGCGGCGACGGTCTCGTCCGACCCATCCGCCCCGCCGGCCAGCGGGCCCGCGCCCGTGCCGTCGATGACCTCGGTGCGGGCGTCGGTATCGGGCTCGGCGCCGGCGTCCACGTCCATCTTCGACGCGGGCACTGCGATGGACTCCGTTTTGGCGTCGTCGCCGGTTTCGGGGGCGACATCGGCTGCGGGGCCGTCGTCGGCGATTCGACGGTAGGTCGGGACGTCGAAGTCGTCGTCAAGCCCCTCCTCGTAGTCGCCCAGGTTGCGGGGATTCGGGTTCTTGGTGTTGTCGCTCACAGGGCCCAGGGTAAGCGCTGGACACTGGTTCGGGCGGGTGACGTGCCGGGGGCGCGGCGTATTTCCTATTCTGGCGGTCATGGGACGGAATCGAAGGGCGCTGGCCAAGCATGCCGCGGTCGCGCTCACGGCGGCGCTTTCGCTGACGCTCGCCGCGTGCATGGACGATTCCCCCGAGCTGGCCGCCGGTTTCGCCGAGCGGACCTCCGAGCCGACGGGCCTGCCGATGCCGGATTCGCACATGCGCGACGCCATGCCCGCGCCCGGCGCCCAGCGCGAGCCCCGCGGGTCGGACGATCCGTGCGCCATCGACGACGTCGTCCTCGCCGCGTGCCTGGCGGAGATCACCGCCATCGCGTCGCCGGGCCCGGGCCGGGCCGTGGCGGCGACGGCCGACGGGCGCCTGCACCTGGTCGTCGCCGGCACCGAGCCCCGGGAGATCGCCGACGCCGGGTCTCGCGTCGCGCAGATCACCGCCGGCCCGACGTCCGCCGAGGACGGCCAGATGTTCCTGCTCCGCCTCGACGGTTCCGTCGCCCGCCTCACCCTGCTCCCCGGCGGTGGCGCCGACCTGCGTGAACTGCCGCAGCACGCGCATCCGCTGAACTTGGGCCTGTACCTCGATTCCTCGGGCGACGTGAACACGCTGTTGGCCGGCGATCCCGGCATCGAAATCCTGTCGGTGTGCCACGGCCCGCACGGCGCTCCTCCCCTGATGGCCGTCCGACTCGACGGCACGCCGATGCTCGGCCAATGGTCGGATGGCCTGATTCAGCCGGTGGGCGGCGTGGATCTCGACGATTCCCTGGGCGGGTGCGCCGTCGTCGGCCAGGAGGTAATCGTCGCCGTGCCCGGTGCGCAGCGCGTCGTGTCCATTCCCGTGACGCCGCCGGAGCCCGGGCCCTTCGGCGCATGGACCGTGGCCGGGTCACCGACCACCCTTCTCGAGGGCGAGTTCGGCCACGTCGGCTGGGTCGCGCCCGTCGTCGCGGAGGGCGGCGTCGAGGTGTGGGGCGCGACCGTGAACAAGGCCGAGGGCCGCGAGCCCGGTGCCTCGGACGAGCGCGTCTTCCGCGTTCCTTCCGGAGGTTCCTCGGGAGGGTCCCCGGATTAGTCCCGCTTGGGCCGGCGCTTTTTGCTTGACGACGTTCCCGCGTTCCCGCACCGTCGAACCTCGATCGTTCGACAGCTCGTTCGATCCCGCGTGATGGAACACTGAACGGTACAAGTGGGGCCCGTGGTGCATAAAGTCGCCGAAACGTTGCCTGACGTTCGATTGCGCGCCTGTCGAACACATGTATCATGAGAGGTGAAGCAAGGAAGCAAGACAGCGAGTTGGGCCGGGGGTTTTGGCCCAGCTCCGGGGCAGATCAGCTCGAGCGATCACACTGCACAGTTAGAGGCAGATCCACGTTTGATCCGTACTCGCATTCCCGGGGGAATCGACATGGCATTCGACCATGACGAACACGACGGCAACGTCCACGAAAGTCCCGAGCAACCACCACCACGGAAACGGTGGGTGACCGAACGCGATGAGCCCGCGGCGAACATCGCCCGGGCCCGCAACATCGCCGAACTCGAACTCTCCATCGCCGTCGCACCGGCCGGCAATGCCGACGTCGACTCGCATGTGGCGGCCATCGGCACCCGCATCGGCGCCGGCAAGCGCCGCTCGGTGGGTTACTGCGACGTCGGCATCATGCTGGCCCGCATGCCGAAGATCTGCGAATTCGCCCGCTGCGGAGCGCTGCCGCATGAACGTCTGCGGACCATCGCCGGTGCCATCGTCGCCGTGACGGACGACAACATCGGCGAGGTGGAGGAGAAGTTCCTCGACTACCTGACCCCCAACAAGGACTTCCAGGCCCTGCCCGGCCCTTTCGTCTTCGCCCGGGAGCTGCGCCAGATCGTGGAGAAGATCGAACCCATCTCCACCCCACCCGACGAAGACGAGCCGAAA
>NZ_DURI01000013.1 GCF_012837295.1 Corynebacterium sp.
CGAGAAGCAGGTGCAGCTGCTCCGGGGCGTGCGAACCGTCGGCGTCCATCTCGCACAGCACCTTGTAGTCGCGCTCCAGGCCCCACGCGAAACCGGCGCGGTAGGCGCCCCACAGGCCGCCCTTGCCCTCGCGGTGCAGGACATGGATCTGCTCGGGGGCCTCGGCGGCGAGCTCGTCGGCGACGTCGCCCGTGCCGTCCGGCGAAGAATCGTCGACGACGAGGATGTGCACGTCCGGCTGCGCCGCGCGCAGGCGACCGACGACGAGCGGCAGGTTCTCGCGCTCGTTGAACGTCGGGATGATGACGAGGGTGCTGTCACTCGGCTTGGACACTATCGCTCCTTATGGGAATCCTGCTGGTGCTCGGCCTCGCGTGCCGCGGCGGCCGCGCCCATGGCACGACGCACGGCTGCGATCAGCGCGAACGCGGCGAGGGCGACGATGGCCCACTCCACCGTTCCACCATACCGGGCGGCCGGGGTCAGATGATCGCGCAGCGGCAGGTCGGCGGTGAGCACGCGCTGCTCGAAGATGTCCGTCTCCTGGTGCACGTCCCCGTCCGGGCCGACGATGGCGCTGACGCCGCTGGTCGCGGCGACGACGACGGCGCGGTCGAACTCGATGGCGCGCATCCGGCTCATCGCCAACTGCTGGTAGGTCATGTCGGTGTAGCCGAAGGTGGCGTTGTTCGTGGGCGTGGCCAGGATCGTCGCACCGTTGTTCACCGCGTCGCGGAACGCCGGGTCGAAGACCACCTCGTAGCAGGTGGCGATGCCCATCGCGATCGCGTCGACCACGGTCGCGTCGGATCGCTCGACCTCGATGACGCCGTCGCCGGTGCCGGCGGTCATGTCGCCGGCGCGGTCGACCAGCGGCGTGATGTGCCGCAGCAGATCGCGGAACGGCATGGTCTCGCCGAAGGGCTGGAGGTAGATCTTCTCGTGGCGCTGGCCGTCGACGGGCCCGGTCTCCGGGTCCCACAGGACCATGGTGTTCTGCACGCCGTCGTCGTAGGTGAAGGTGCCCACGATGATCGGCGCCTTGATGTCGCGCGCCGCCGCGTCGATGATCCGGGCGGCCTCGGCATCGGTGAACGGGCTGACGTCCGACGAGTTCTCCGGCCACACCACCAGATCCGGCCTCGGCTCGTCGCCGTCGCGCACCCGCGCCGCCAGTTCGCGCGTGGCGTCGGCGTGGTTCTGCAGCACCGCGCGGCGCTCCGCGTTGAACTCCATGCCCATCTGCGGCACGTTGCCCTGCACCGCCGCGATGCGAACGGTGCCCACGTCCTCCCCCGTTCCCGGCTGCGTCACGATGCCGATGACGATGGGCACGAGGATCAGCGCCACGCCGGTCGCCCATTGCTTGACGACGACCGACGCGATTCCGGCAGCGACCAACACAGCGAAGAATCCGACGAGGGCCACTCCGCCGAGGACGGCGGCGTCGTCGAGCGGGCCGTCCAGCTGGCCCCAACCGATCCGCAACCACGGGAACCCGCCGAAGGGCCAGCGAGCCAGGAGCGCCTCGCCGGCCAGGATCGACGCAGCCGCACCGACTGCGCGCACCGGCCACGGAAGCGAGGCTCCGAGGATGAAACGGGCCAGCAAAATGCCCGGGATTTGCATGAGGCCCAGCGTCACGGACAGTGCCACATACGGCATGGCGCCGACGAACTCGGAGATCCACGGCAACGCGATCATCGCCGTGGTGAACCCCCAGATCACCGCCATTGCGATGGTGACTCGCCACGATGGGCGGCCGAGGAGGGCGATGAGCAGCATCGCCACGCCCAGCCAACTCAGCCACCACAGGCCCACCGGCTGGAACGACCACGCCACGAACGCGGCGCCGAGCGCGGACAGCGCCAGGCGTGCGAGGACCAGCCCCCGCCCCGAAGGAAGCGTCATGCCCGCGGCTCCGGGCCGTCGCCGTCGTTGCCGTTACGGCCGCTGGATCCGTCATCGGGCTCTTCGTCGATGATCATGTCGTCGGCGGCACTCCGGCCCCTGCGCTTCTCGTCATCGCGGGCCCAGTCGTCGAGCGAGGATGCGTCGTCGGGGACGTCGAACGTGATGCGCTCCCCGGTTCCCCGATCGAGGCGGCGGGGCAGGTGGGCGTCGTCCGTCGTAAAGCGGGAATCGAACGGGCCCCGAGGCGACGTCGGATCATCGTGGTCGATGACCTCGGAGCCGTCGTCGTACTTCACGCCGTACCGCTGGACCACGAACATGCTCTTCGAGCCCGTGCGCTGGAACCACGACTGCAGCGAGGCGCCGCCCACAGTGCGGATCAGCCACTTCGTCGGAGGCAGGATCAGCAGGAGGCCGATGATGGTGGTGACGAAACCGGGCACCGCCAGCAGCAGGCAGCCGACCATGAGCATCGCCGAATCGACGACCAGCGTGCCGGCCGAGGCGAGGGCCTTGCGGGCCTCCTTTTCGCGCGCGGCGGGATCGATGATCTCGTCGCCGTCGTCGCCGTCCTCGCGATCACCGGAAAACGCGCCCATGCCCGGGGCGGCGCCGCCCATCGCCTCCTGCGCGGCGATCGCGTCGTCCATCGCGCGCACCGTGAGTCGGCGCATCTCCCACGCCGCCGCGACCACTCCGAAGACGAACAGGCCACCGAGGGCGAGGAACGCCCAGCCGACCCCGATCCAGTTGGCCACCGCGACGAACGCGGCGATTTCGATGATCAGATACAGCAGGAAGAGGGCCCGTGACATGCGGCCCAGCCTACCGGCGGACGACGGCGGCCGACGCATCGTTCACGGGGTGTTCGCGTTCGGCGTAAACTCGGCGCGACCAGGACGGATGTGTCCTGCATCACTTCGCGGAGGCCCGGCCATGTCCCGGGTCGACGCCGTTCGAAAGGAACCGACATGGCCGCAGCGTTCACCCCGTACATCCATTTCGACGGCAACGCCGCCGAAGCCATGGCCGCCTACGGCGAGATCTTCGGGACCACCCCCGACATCATGACATTCGGCCAGTCCGGGCACCCCGACGAGGCCATCGCCGATCAGGTCATGCACTCGTCGTTGTACGTCGGCCCGGGCCTGCACCTCATGGCCTCGGACACCCCGGACGAGATGGGCGAAGGATTCCGCGGCACCGGCAACATCGACATCGCGGTGTCCTCCGACGGCGGCGACTCCGCCGATGACCCGAAGCTCACCGGCTGGTGGGAGGGGCTCGCCGAAGGGGCGACCATTCTCCAGCCGCTCGCCGATGCCCCGTGGGGCGGAAAATTCGGGATGCTCGTGGACCGCTTCGGCGTGCGCTGGATGTTCAACATCACCGCACTGCGCGGCTGAGCGGATCGCGGGCCGACCACCGTCCGTACGGTGGCGGCCCGAGTCGTCGGCGTCGGCGGCGCTCGGCCCCCTTCAACCGTGCCCCAATTTGCCGGGCGAACCCGGAAAACCCTGACCGAGGGGAGACACGATTGAAGGAGACGGAGCACCGCCGACGCCGTCGGGCGCCGAGCGGATCGAGGCGGTGGGCCGGGCGAACCCGCGCACCGACCTGTCCGACCTGCCCGACGGTCCCGGCGGCTACCGGTCCTCGAGCTCGCCTTCGGTCTCGAGGAACGTCCGGCGCAGCAGCTCGAGCCGCTCGTCGTCGGGGTTCTCCCACATCTCGCGGTCTGCGGCCTCGAGCAGCCGCTCCGAAATGTCGTGCAGCGCCCACGGGTTGGACTTGTCGAAGAACTCGCGATTCTCCGGGTCGGCCACGTACTCGTCGGTGAGCGTCTCGTACATCCAGTCGTCCATGACGCCGGTGGTGGCGTCGTAGCCGAACAGGTAATCCACCGTCGCTGCCATCTCGAACGCGCCCTTGTAGCCGTGGGCGCGCATCGCCGACATCCACCGCGGGTTGACCACGCGGGCGCGGAACACGCGGCGGGTCTCCTCGTGGAGGGTGCGGGTGCGCACGGCGTCGGGTCGGGTGGAGTCGCCGATGTACGCCTCCGGATCCTTGCCGGTCAGCGCGCGAACCGTGGCGACCATCCCGCCGTGGAACTGGAAGTAGTCGTCGGAATCGGCGATGTCGTGCTCTCGGGTGTCGGCGTTCTTCGCGGCGACCTGGATGCGGCGGTACGCCGTGCGCATCTCGTCGGCCGCCGGCGCCCCGTCGACTCCGCGCCCGTAGGCGTAACCGCCCCACGTGGTGTACACGGCGGCGAGGTCCTCGTCGTCGCGCCACGACCCGGAGTCGATCAACTGCAGCAGACCCGCACCGTACGTCCCCGGCTTCGAACCGAAGATGCGGCGCGGCCGCAGCGGATCCGCGGCCGGCGCCCCGGTCTCCCCCGGCTCCCCGCCGGCAGCGGCGTCGGCCTGCGCGTGCGCGCGGACGTAGTTCACGTCCTCCGGCTCGTCGAGGCCGGCGACGAGCGCGATGGCGTCGTCAAGCAAATCGATGACGTGCGGGAACGCATCGCGGAAGAAGCCGGAGATGCGCACGGTGACGTCGATGCGCGGGCGACCCAGCTCCTCGGCCGGGATGACCTCCAGACCGGTGATGCGGCGCGACGCCTCGTCCCACACGGGGCGCACGCCCAGCAGCGCGAGGACCTCGGCGATGTCGTCGCCCGACGTGCGCATCGCCGACGTGCCCCACACCGACAGGCCGACGGACTTGGGGTACTCGCCGTCGTGGTCGGCGCGGAACCGTTCGATGACGCCGTCCGCCAGCCGCTCGCCGGTCTCCCACGCCAGCCGCGACGGGATGGCCTTCGGGTCGACCGAGTAGAAGTTGCGGCCGGTCGGCAGCACGTTGACCAGGCCGCGCAGCGGCGAACCGGACGGGCCGGCGGGGATGAAGCCGCCGTTCAGCGCATGCAGGATCCGCGGGATCTCGCCCGCGGTCTCCGCCAGGCGCGGCAGGATCTCGTCGCGGGTGAACTCCAGCAGCTTGACGACGGTGCCCGCCGCCGAAGCATCCAGCCCATTCGCGCCGATGACGTCGTCGGCCAAGGAGCCGAGGTCGACCGCCGGGTCGTCGATCAGCGCGGTGACCAGGGCCGTGGCGATGCCGTCGATGCGGTCGACGTCGGCGCGGTCATCGGAGCCGTCCTCGGCCAGGCCCAGCGACTCGCGCAGGCCGGGCAGCGTGAACTCGCCGCCCCACAATTGGCGGGCGCGCAGCATCGTGGCCACCGTGCCGGAGAGGTCGTCCCCGGACGGCGCGCGGCCGAGGATGTGCAGGCCACCGCGGATGGCGGCGTCCTTGATCTCGCACAACCAGCCGTCGACGTGCATGAGCATGTCGTCGAAGACGTCTTCGTCGGGGCGCTGCTCCCACCCGAGGTCGCGGTCCATCTGGGCGGCGGAGATCAGCGTCCAGATCTCCTGGCGGATGGCCGGCAGCTTCGCCGGATCCATCGCGGAGATGTTCTGGTGCTCGTCGAGCAGCTGCTCCAGGCGGGTGATGTCGCCGTAGGACTCGGCGCGGGCCATCGGCGGGATCATGTGGTCGACCAGGGTGGCGTGCGCCCGGCGCTTGGCCTGGGTGCCCTCGCCGGGGTCGTTGACCAGGAAGGGGTAGATCAGCGGCAGCTCGCCGATGGCCTGGTCCGGGCCGCACTCGGCGGACAGCCCGACGGTCTTGCCCGGCAGCCATTCCATGTTGCCGTGCTTGCCCATGTGGACCACGGCGTCGGCGCCGAAGCCGCCGGCCTCCGCGGCGCGGGACAGCCAGTGGTAGCAGGCCAGGTAGTGGTGGGTCGGCGGCAGATCGGGGTCGTGGTAGATGCCCACGGGATTGTCGCCGAAGCCGCGGGGCGGCTGCACCATGACCACGACCTTGCCGAAGCGAAGGCCCGCGATGTAGATCTCCCGCGTCTTCGGGTGCACGTAAAGCGAGCCGGGGGCCTCGCCCCAGTGGTCGACCATGGTCTCGCGCAGCTCGAACGGCAGCGACTCGAAGTGCTCGAGGTACGTGTCGGCCGGCAGGCGCAGCTCGTTGGCGGCCATGACCTCCTCGGTCAGCCAGTCCGGGTCCTGTCCGCCGGCGTCGATGATGGCGTGCATGAACTCGTCGGCCGCGGCGGTGCGGTCCTCCGCGTTCTGCTCGGCATCCGCCCTGCCGTAGGCCTCGAAACCGGGGATTGCGGCGACGTCGCCGAGGTCGTAACCGGCCTCGTGCAGCGCGTGGAGCACCTTCAGCGTCGACGCCGGGGTGTCCAGGCCGACGGCATTGCCGATGCGCGCGTGCTTGGTGGGGTACGCCGACAGCATGACGGCGATCTTCTTGTCGCCGTTGTCCAGGTGGCGCAGGCGCGCGTGGCGCACGGCGATGCCGGCCAGCCGGGCGCAGCGCTCGTAATCCGGCACGTAGGCGATCAGGTCGTCGGCGTCGATTTCCTTGAACGAGAACGGCACCGAGATCAGCCGGCCGTCGAACTCGGGCACCGCGACCTGGGTGGCCACGTCCAGCGGGGTCAGTCCCTCGTCGTTGTCTTCCCACGCCTCGCGCGCCGACGTCAGCGCCAGACCCTGGATGATCGGCACGTCCAGCTTCGCGAGGGCGGCGACGTCCCACGTGCCGTCGTCGCCGCCGGCCTGCGCCAGCGCCGGACGATTGCCGCCTGCGGCCAGGACGGTGGTGATCAGCGCGTCGCAGGTGCCCAGTTCCGCGAGCAGGTCATCGCCGGCGGTGCGCAGCGACGCCGCGTAAATCGGCTTGGCGACGGCCCCCCGCTCCTCGATGGCGCCGCACAGCGCCGAGACGTAGGCGGTGTTGCCGGCCAAATGCTGGGCGCGGTAGTAGATCACGCCGATGACGGGGGCGTCGGGTGCGGTGGGAGCATCGGCGTCGGGTGCATCGGCGACCCAGTCCCGCTCCAGGTGGCCCCACGCGGGCAGGCGCTCCGGTTCGGCGAAGCCGAGGCCGGTGAACAGCAGGGTGTCCGACAGGAAGTTGTGCAGCTGCACCAGGTTTCCGGCGCCGCCCTCGGCGAGGTACGCGTGCGCGGTGGTGGCCACGTTGGCCGGCACCGTCGAGTGCTCCGTCAGCTCCGCATCCGGGGCCTGCTCGCCGGAGACCAGGACCGTCGGGATGCCCGAGGCGATGACGCGGTCGATGCCCTCTTCCCACGCCCTGCGGCCGCCCAGCAACCGGACGATCGCGATGTCGGCGCCGTCGAGGAGCTTCGGCAAGTCGTCGTCGAGCAAACGGGCCGGATTGGCCCAGCGGTACTCGACCCCCTCCCCCTTCGCCGCGGCGGCCCGAGCGGACAGCAAGTCGGTATCGGACGTGGAGAGCAGCAGAATCATCGCGGCTGCGCCTTTCCCGGGGATCTTCGCGCCCCGTGGCCAAGCTTCCCGAGACGTGGGGGTCTGACTTTCACAGTGGCGCGACCGCCCGGAATTTCACCGGCTTCCCCACACCCGGGTCGGGTGGTTGAACGTTTCGCCGGTAGCCTACCCCGGCCGCCGGGGCGGGGTCGCCGCGGCACCCGTGGGCGATCCATCGTCGCACCGGTCCGGACGTATGATCGGGGGCATGAACGCCCCCGCCAACCAGCCCGAATCTCCCAGCACCGAACGCGACCGACCGGACGGGTGCCCCGGCGCCCGGCGCGTGCACGTCGCAGCGGACGGCGCCATCGGCCGCCTGCGCTTCCCCGGCGGATCCCTGCCCGCGCCGGGCTTCGCCGTGCTGGCGGACCTCGCCGACAACTTCGGTGACGGCGACATCCACTTCACCTCTCGCGGCAACCTGCAGATCCGCGGCATCCGCGACGTCGCCGCGTTCGCCGACGCCGTGGAGGAGGCGGGCATGCTCCCCCACCCGGAGCACGATCGCGTGCGCAACATCCTCCAGTCGCCGATGACGGGCCGCGTCGGCGGGCTCGACGACGTCTCCGAGCTGGTCCACGCCTTCGACGACGCGCTGTGCGCCGACGAGTCGCTGGCCGCGCTGCCCGGTCGCACCCTTTTCGCGATCGACGACGGCCGCGGCGACGTGCTCGGCGAGGCCCCCGACCTCGGCTTGGTCGCGCTGGGCGGAGGTGAGTTCGAGCTCGTCGTTGCCGGTGTCCCCGCGGGAGTATCCGTGCCCCGCGAGCGCGCGGTGCCGCTGCTGCTGTCCGCCACCCGGGCGTGGGCGGAGGTCCGCGGCGACGCCTGGCGGATCGCCGAATCCGGGTGTGGCGAGCAGGTGATCGCCATGACCTCCGAGGCCATGGGAGTGGCGGTCGGCGAGGCGTCCGATGCGGAGTCTTTCGCCTTCGCCCACCCCGGCACCGAACAGATCGGCTGGATCGACCAGCCCGACGGCCTGGTCAGCCTGTCCGCCGGCCTGCGCTTCGGCGTGTTGCCCGCGCGCCTGGCCCGCGGCATCGCCCAGACCCGCGTGCCCGTCCACGTCACGCCCTGGTACTCGCTGGTGATGCACGACCTCGAGGAGGCCGACGCCGAGCAGGTCGTCCGCGTCATGGCGCCCAACGGGCTGGTGTTCGACCGCAAGTCGACGTGGCTCAACGTCTCCGCCTGCACCGGCCGCCCCGGCTGCCCGAAGTCGTTGGCCGACACCCGCGGCGACGCCGCCCATGCCATCGCCCAGGCCCGCCTGCCCGAGGGGCGCGTGCACTTCTCCGGCTGCGAGCGCCGCTGCGGCCGGCCCAAGGGCGGGTACGTCGACTACCTGGCCACCGGCGACGGCGAGTACGAGGTCACCTCCGTCGACTGACACCCGGCCCTCCCGGCCCGGGTTCGCTCATCGGGCCACGGCGCCTCTCCCGGCCTCTCTTCCGGCCCCTCTCGGTCCCGCTTCGTCCGCCTGATCGGTGTTCGAACGGGGTCGTGGCTTAACCTGAAGCCATGACAGGCTTCGACTACGTTACGGACGGCTCGGCGATCTACCGCGAGTCGTTTACCATCATCCGCGCCGAGTCCGACCTGGGGCGTTTTTCTCCCGAGGAGGAGACCGTCGCCGTGCGGATGATCCACGCCGCCGGCCAGACGGATCTGGCCGAGGACATCGTCTTCTCCCCCGGCGCCGTCTCCGCCGCGCGCGCCGCGCTGGAGGCGGGCAAGCCGATCTTCACCGACGTCACCATGATCGCCTCGGGCATCACGCGCCGCCGGCTGCCGGCGGACAACGAGGTCATCTGCACCCTCAACGACGAGCGCACGCCGGGCCTGGCCGCGGAGCTGGGCACCACCCGCACCGCAGCCGCAGTCGACCTGTGGGGCGATCGCCTCGAAGGCGCCGTCGTCGCCATCGGCAATGCCCCGACCGCGCTGTATCACCTGCTCGATCGCCTGCGCGCCGGTGAGCTGCCCATGCCCGCCGCCATCCTGGCCATCCCCGTCGGCTTCGTGGGCGCCGTCGAGTCGAAGCAGGCGACCATCGACGTCGCCCCGGAGATTCCCGGGCTGGAGTACATCACCGTCACCGGCCGTCGCGGCGGTTCCGCCATCACGTGCGCGGCCCTGAACGCGCTGGCCACGAAGCAGGAGATCCTCCCGTGAGCGATGCCGCCACCGCCGTCGAACCCGGCCACCTCTATGGCGTGGGCCTGGGCCCCGGCGATCCGGGCCTGATCACCCGCCGCGGCGCGGACATCATCGCGGCCGCCGACGTCGTCGCCTTCCATGCGGGCCCGCACGGGCGCTCGACCGCGCGGCGCATCGCCTCGGAGCTTCTCGACGCCCGCCCGCACCCCGCCACCGAAGAACTCCTCGTCTACCCGGTGACGAAGGGCGGCGGGAACGACGGCGATTACGCCGAAGCCATGGGCGCCTTCTACTCGGAGGCCACCAGTCGCCTCGCCGGGCACCTCGCCGCGGGCCGTTCCGTGGCCGTGCTGTCTCTCGGCGATCCGATGCTCTACAGCTCCTACCAGCACCTTCACCGTGCGCTGGAGATTGATTTCCCGGCGCACGTCATCCCCGGCGTCCCCAGCGTCACCGCCGCGGCGTGCTCGTTGGCGCATCCGCTGGCCGAGGGCACGGACATCCTGTCGATCCTGCCCGCCACCGCCGGCCGCGACCGGCTGGAGGCCGCCGCGAAGGCGGCCGACTGCCTGGTGATCATGAAGCTCGGCGGCCACGTCGACGAAGTCCGCGACGTCCTGCGCGAGACAGGGATGCTCGACCGCGCCCGGGTGGTCGTCCGCGCAACGATGGGCGACGGCTGGACGGCGCCGCTTGCCGACGTCGACGCCGCCGACGTCCCGTACTTCTCCGTCGTGGTCGTGGGTGCTGTGCTTGACGACGGCCCCGACACCGGCGTCCGCGTCGCCTCCCGCATCGGTGCGACCGCCGACACCTCCTCGTATGCCGGAGCAGTTGCCGCCCGGGGTGTCGCCACCGCCGACTCGGATGCGGCTGGTGCGGCCCGCGCCGTCGGCATGGGCGAGGTCGTCGTCATCGGCCTGGGCCCCGGCCCCGACCGGTGGCTCACGCCGGAGGCCGCCGCCGAATTGGAGCGGGCCACCGACGTCGTCGGCTACTCCACCTACGTCGCCAGGGTTCCCGAGCGCCCCGGCCAGACCAAGCACATGTCGGACAACCGCGTCGAGGGCGAGCGTGCCGCGATGGCGCTTGACCTGGCCAAATCCGGCGCCCGCGTGGCCGTCGTCAGCTCCGGCGACGCCGGCGTCTTCGCCATGGCCGCCGCCGTGCTGGAGACCGCCGACGACGAACCCTGGCGGGAGGTGCCGGTGCGCATCGTGCCGGGCATGACCGCCGCCCAGGCCGTCGCGAGCCGCGCCGGCGCCCCGCTGGGGCACGACTTCGCAATGCTCTCGCTGTCCGACCGCTTGAAGCCGTGGGCGACCGTCGAAAAGCGATTGCGTGCCGTGCTCGGCGCGGATATGGCGTTTGCCGTGTACAACCCGGCGTCGAAGACGCGGCGCGCCCAGGTCGTGGCGCTGCGCGACCTCGTCGCCGAATACCGCGACCCGGAAACGCCCGTCATCGTGGCCCGCGCGGTCGGCGCGCCCGAGGAGAACGTCACCGTCACCACCGTCGCGGACCTCGACCCGGAGGTCGTGGACATGCGGACCATGCTCATCGTCGGCGCGTCGTCGACCAGGGCATATGACGGCGTCGACGGGGTGCGCGTGTTCACCGCGCGGCACTACGGCGGCGGCGGATTCGCCGGCACCGGGGCACTCGGCGGGGATCACTGACGAAAGAAGCGCGGGCGATGTCCGAATGGGCTCGGCGATGACTGACGCCGTTCGGGCCGCGCTCGGGCCGAAGCTGGGTGGTGCCGTCGCGCGTAGCCTCGGGCCCATGAAGTACTGGCTCTTCGACATCGACGGCACCCTCGTGGATTCGACCCCCGCAGTCGAGCGCGCCTGGCGGACGTGGGCGGCGGAAAACGGCTTCGACGGCGACGAGATTCTCGCGGTCAGCCACGGGCGGCGCTCCGAGGACACCCTCGCCGATCTGCTCGCTCCGGAACTCGTCGCGCCCGCGTACCGGCGGGTGTTCGAGCTCGAGATGGGCGACCTCGAGTCGGTCGTCGCGTTGCCGGGCGCCGCCGGGGTGCTGGCGTCGCTCCCCCGCGATCGCTGGGCGGCGGTGACGTCGGGGTCGCGCGAGCTGATGAGCGCCCGCCTCGCCGCCGCCGGACTGCCCGTGCCCGAGGTGATGATCACCGCCGAAGACGTCGAGGCCGGCAAACCCGATCCGTCGGGGTACTTGCTCGCCGCCGAGCGCCTCGGCGCGGATCCGGTGGACTGCCTCGTCATCGAGGACGCGCCCGCCGGGTTGGAGGCGGGCACCCGCGCCGGTTGCCGCGTCATCGCCGTGGCCACGTCCCACTCGCCGGAGCAGCTCGCCGGCTACGAAATCATCCCCGACCTCACGCACCTGGGCGAGGTCACGGCGTAGGTTTCGTGCGGTCGGCGCGTTACGGAGCGGCGGAGGCGGCGTAGGTCTTGTGCGGTCGTGCTCGGTCGGCGCGGCCGCGTGGCGCTTCGTGTCATATGGTCAACGCTCCCGAGTAGCAAGTTTGACCACCTGGGCTTTTGAAGCCATAGAATTGGGAGCGTTGACCATATGACACTAAGCATGGCGGAACACCCGAACCGGACCACCGGCGACGAAGGCCGACGGCCGCAGCGACGGTCGTGAGAGACGGACGCGGCGCTACACCCGGCCGCGGGTGACGGCGTCGAAGGCGCGGTCGACGGTGTCGGCGACGTAGGCGATGCCCTTGCCGGGCAGCTCCGGGCGCTGGACCATGATCACCGGCTTGCGCAGGTCGCGGGCAGCCTCGATCTTGGCGTAGGTCTGGGCGCCGCCGGAGTTTTTGGTCACCAGGCAGTCCACGGCGTAGTCGCGCATGAGCTTGCGCTCGCCGGCGACGTCGAAGGGCCCGCGGGTGAGCAGCACCTTGCGGTGGCGCGGCAGCGGCCCCGTCGGCTGCTCGACGCAACGGATCAGGTATCGGCCCTGGTCATCGGCGGCGAAGTGCGACAGTTGCTGGCGGCCGATGGTGAGGAACGGCGCCGCGAATCGCGTCCGCGCAAGCTCTGCGGCCGCCTCCATGTCGAGCACCTCGAGCCACTCGTCGCCGCGCTCCTTTTCCCACGCCGGCCGGTGCAGCGCGACCAGCGGCAGGCCGGTCGCTCGGGCCGCCTCCGCGGCGGACGCGCTGATGCGTTCGGCGAAGGGGTGGGTGGCGTCGATGATGACTTCGGTGGCGTCGGAAAGCAGCCACTTGGTCAGCCCCGCGGGCCCGCCGAAACCTCCGATGCGCACGTGCCCGACCGGCAGTTTCGGTTCCGCGACGCGACCGGCCAGCGAGGACGTGACGTGCCAACCGGCGTCGACCAGGCGCTTGGCCAGGGCCCGGGCCTCGCCGGTGCCGCCGAGGATCAGTGCCCGCACGTCAGGGTCCTCCCCTCGGCGTCGCGGGGGCGGCCGTCGGAGTAGAGGTAGCTGTCCGGGAAGCCCTCGGCGCCGAGCACGCGGCCGACGACGATGACGGCGGTGCGGGTCACGCCCGCGTCCTTGACCTGCGCCGCGATGTCGCCGAGCGTGCCGCGCAGGATCGTCTCCTCCGGGCGCGACGCGAAGGCGACGACGGCGACCGGGCAGTCGGCGCCGTAATTCGGCTCGAGCTCGGCGACGACGCGGTCGATGTCGTGGGCGGCCAGGTGGATGCACAGGGTCGCGCCGGTGCGGCCGAAGTTCTCCAGCGTCTCGCCCTCGGGCATCGCCGACGCTCGGCCGGAAACGCGGGTGAGGATCACCGACTGCCCCACCGTCGGCACCGTCAGCTCATGGCCGAGCGCCGCGGCCACCGCCGAGAACGACGCGACCCCGGGCACGATCTCGTAGTCGATGCCCGCCGCGGTCAGCCGCCGCGCCTGCTCGGCCAGCGCCGACCACACGGACGGATCGCCGGACTGCAGGCGGGCGACGTCCTTGCCCTCGGCGTGGGCCTTCGCGATGACGTCGACGATGTCCTCCAGCGGCATCCGCGCGGTATTGATCACCTCGGCGTCGTCGGGGCAGTTGGCCAGCACCTCGGGCGGCACGATCGACCCGGCGTAGAGGCACACCGGGCAGGACCTGATCAGGCGGTCGGCGCGCAGCGTCAGCAGATCGGCCGCGCCCGGCCCCGCCCCGATGAAGTACACGGTCACTGGTGCTGCTCCCCTTCCGCGCCCGTTCGGGCGGTTCTTGCTTCGTTGGCGTTTGCGGGGCCTTCGGCCTTGCTTTGCGACGGCCCGTCGACGACCCATTGGACCACCGGCAGCGCCGGCCGCCACGCCGTGAACGACCCCACCTTACCGGCGCGTTCGACGCCGATCCGCTGCACCTCGCCGCCGAAGCGCGAGCGGGCGTCCCACAGCACGGCTTCCGACTCGAGGGTCACCGTATTGGCCACCAGCCGCCCGCCCGGCGCGAGTGCCGCGACGCAGGCGTCGATCATGCCCTCGGCGGTGAGGCCGCCGCCGATGAAGATGGCGTCGGGGGCGTGCCGGTGGGCGTCGTCAAGCGAGGTCAGGGCCTCGGGTGCGGAGCCCTCGACGACCTCGACGCCGCCGGACAGGCCGGCGACGTTGGCGCGAATCCGCCGCACGCGTTCGGGGTCGCGTTCGAAGCACAGGGCGCGGCCGCCGTGGCGGGCCCATTCGATGGCGATGGAGCCGGTCCCGCCGCCGACGTCCCACAGCAGTGCGCCGGGGCGCGGGCCGAGTGCGGCGACGGTGAGTTCGCGGATCGGGCTCTTGGTCAGCTGGCCGTCGGTGTCGAAGGCCGTGTCGGGCAGCCAACCGCGGGCGGGGCCGGACGGTTCGACGGCGAGGATGGTCAGGTTGCCGGCGGGCGTCGGGGGCTTTGCGACGGTCCCCCGTGCGACGCTTTCCGGGCAGGGGCCGGTCTCGCCGCCGCCGACGTTGGTCAGCGCGGTGAGGACGGTGCCCGGGCGGTCGGCGAGTGCGTCGGCGACGTGGGTGACGGAATCCGCGTCGCGGCACAGCACGAGGAAGGGGCGGCCGGCGTCGGCGGCGGGCACGACGGCTCCGGCGCCCTCGCGGCCGGCGGGGCCGGTGACCAGGGAGACGACCGGCGTGCGGTCGAGCGCCCAGCCGAGGCGGGCACAGGCCAGCGATGCCGATGACGGTGCCGGGAAGACCTCGATGGCCTCGGCGCCGAGTTCGCGCACCAGCGTCGTGCCGATGCCATGGAACATTGGGTCGCCGCTGGCCAGGATCACGTCGGTGGCGGGATCGAGATCGGCGAGGACTTCTCCCCACCGCCGCCAGTAGCCCTCGGGCCATGTGACGCGCTCGGCGGTGATGGCGGGTGCTGCCGAGGCGGTGACGGAACCGGCGGCGGGCACGTCGGGTGCGGTGGGTGCTGCGCCGAAGTCCGCGGACGGGGCGTCGGCCGGGACGTCGAGAAGCTCCAACTGCCGGGGTGCGCCGATGATGCGGCGGGCACCGGCGAGCACGGCATGGGCCCGCATGGTCAGCCCGTCGAGGCCATCGCAGCCGATGCCCACGACGCGGAGGCGACCGGTCATCGCGGCATCTTCCTCCAGATCGACCGCGGCGTGAACCGGGTGGCCCGCGCCAGGAAACCCAGACGCGCGGGGATCCACGCGTCGAGCTTGCGGCCGTCGAGGGCGGTGACGGCGGCTTCGGCGACCTGCGCCGGCGTCGACGACATCGGGGCGGGCTTCATGCCCTCGGTCATGCGGCCGATGACGAAACCCGGGCGCGCGATGGTCAGCTGCACCGGGCCCCCGTGGAGGCGATCCTGCATGCCCTGCAGGAACCCGTCGAGGCCGGCTTTGGCGGAGCCGTAGACGTAGTTGGCGCGGCGCACCCGGGCGCCGGCGATCGAGGAGAACGCGAGGATGCGCCCGGCGACCCCGTCGCGAACGGGCAGTTCGCCGGACTCGGCGGCTGCCTCCATGCGGGCGACGAGCTCCGTGGCGATGGCGGCATGCGCCGTGAAGTCGGTGTGGATGATGCGGGCGGCCTCGGCGCCGGAGGCCTCGCACGCGGCCTGGTCGCCGAGGATGCCGAAGGCGATGACGGCGGTGTCCACGGGCGCGTGCGCCCATGCTTCGTCGAGAACCCGCTGATGCGAGGCCAGGTCGTCGGCGTCGAAGAACACGCGGTGGACGGCGACCGCCCCGGAGTCGGTGAGGCGCTTGGCGATGTCGTCGAGCGCGTCGATCCGGCGCGCCGCCAGAGTCACGGTGTTGTGGTTGGCCAGGCGCGCGGCGACCTCGCCGCCGATCTCGCTGGTGCCGCCCAGGATGAGCACGTGCCCCATTGCTACTTCTCCCCCGCTTCCGGATTGGCGGATGCGGTGCCATCGACGACGGCAGCATCGCCGGTCGCTGCGCCACCGGCGACGACCAGCTCGTGTGGCCCGCGGTTCAGCGGCTCGCAGCCGTCCTCGGTGACCACGACGATGTCCTCCAGGCGCATGCCGAAGTCGCCCTCGAAGTAGATGCCCGGTTCGACGGAAAACGCCATGCCCGGCTCCAGCACGAGGTCGTTGCCCTCCATGATGAACGGCTCCTCGTGCAGGCTCAGGCCGATTCCGTGGCCGGTGCGGTGGATGAACTCCTCGCCGTGGCCGCCGGCCGTGATCGCGTCGCGGGCGGCGGCGTCGATGGATGCGGCGGTCACGCCCGGGCGCACCGCGGCGACCGCGGCTTCCTGCGCGGCGCACAGCACGTCCCACGCCGCCGTGGCACGCTCCGGCGCCTGCCCGATGACGTAGGTGCGGGTGCAGTCCGAGTGGTAGCCGACTCCCCAGGTGCCGCCGATGTCGACGACCACGACGTCACCGTCGTCAAGCGTCCTGTCCGAGAAATCGTGGTGCGGATTCGCGCCGTTGGGCCCGGACCCGACGATGATGAAATCGACGGCCGTGTGGCCCTCCTCGAGGATCGCGTCATGGAGCTCCGCGGCGACGTCGGCCTCGGTGCGCCCTGCGCGGAGCATCCCCGGCACTCGGGCGTGGACGCGGTCGATGGCGGCGCCGGCGTCGCGAAGCTGGTCGATCTCGGCGGCGTCCTTGCGCATGAACAGCTCGCGCAGCGTCTCCCCTGCCAGCACCGCGCGGGCGCCGGTGAACTCGAGGATCGGCAAGAGATGATCGGCGGTCAGCGACGCGCCGACGCCGAGGACCGGCTCCCCATTGCCCGCGGACATGCCCAGCGCGTCGGAGACCAGCCGGTGCGGGTTCTCGCCGTCGGCCCACAGGACGACGTCGACGTCGAGGTCCGGCACCGCCGAGGCGGGCAGATCGCCGCGCTCGACGGCGGGCAGGACGAGCACGGGCCGGGCCGCGGCGCCGCCGTTCGCCTCCTCGCCGGCGGCCTCGACTGCACCCCCGGCGGCGGGCACGACCAGCGCGGTCAGCCGCTCGTGGGAGCTCACCTTCGACCCGATGAGGTACTCCAAGTCGGGGCCGGTGCCGAAGACGAGGCCGCCGATGCCGCGGTCGGCGGCCAAACCGGCGGCGCGGGTCAGCCGCGCCGAGTACACCTGGGAAGGGAAGAGTGATTCCGTCATATCGACCACGATAACCCTCGACCAAGGTATTTTGACCTCATGAACTACCGCCCCGAACCGTTGACCAGGATCATCGCCCGAGCCGGCCGCGCCATCATGTCGCTGCCGGCTCCTTTGTTGCGTCTGGCGGCACGTCCGCCGCGCAATGGGAGGGGGTATCTGCTGGACCCCGACGTCGCCATGTCCCTGGCGCTGCTGAAGGTCATCGGCTCCGGCAAGGGCATCGGCACGCTGTCGGCCGCGAAGGCGCGCGAGGAGATCGACCGCGAGGCGTACCTCGCCGCGGGGCCGCGGCCGAAGGTCCGCACGCGCGACGAGGAGATCGCCGGGGTCCCGGTGCGCAGGTACTTCGGTTTCCCGCTTGCCGACGCTTCCGCCCCCGCCGTCATGTATCTCCATGGCGGTGGCTGGGCGCTCGGTTCGCTGGATTCCCACGACGCCCCGTGCCTGCGCCTGGCGGAGGCCGCCGGCGTCGACGTCATCTCCGTCGACTACCGGCTGGCCCCCGAGCACCCCTTCCCCGCCGGGCTCGACGACGCGATGGCGGTGTACGAAACGCTGATCGGGCAGGGCCGCCGGGTGGCGGTGATGGGCGACTCCGCCGGCGCCAACTTCGCCGCCGTGATTTGCCTGGAGGCCAAGCGCCGCGGCCTGCCGCAACCGGCGCTGCAGGCGCTGCTGGCCCCGGTGACCGACCTGACTGCGTGGATCGGGCCGCGCGACGGCTGGACCGGCAGCGGCCGCGAATTCGAGGAGGGGTACTTCCTGACCTCCGTCAACATGGTCGCCTATGCCGAGCTCTACGTCGGCGACGGGACGCCGGGGTCGGCCGATCGCGAGCTGGCCGCCGACCCGCGGGTCTCTCCCCTGTTCGCCGAGGACCTGTCCGGGCTGGCGCCCGCTTACATTGCTCTGGCGGGTTTCGACCCGCTGCGCGACGAGGGCGAGGCCTACGCCGCGCGCCTGGCGGAAGCCGAGGTGCCGGTCAGCGTGAAGATGCACCGCGGCATGGTCCACCCATTCATCAATTCCCCCGGCCTGTGGCGCACCTCGCGCCGGGCCATCGACGAACTCGCCGGCGCCGTGCGTCTGGCTCTGGAGGTCAGGCAATGACGGACACGACGAACGGTTCCCCGAACGACTCCACCGACGCCACCAACGACCGCCCGACCCTCGGCGACCCCCGCCCGCTGGCCGTGGTCACCGGCGCGGCCTCCGGCATCGGCCGCGGCCTGGCCATCTCTCTGGCCGCCGACGGTTTCCGCGTGGCCATGGCCGACCGCAATGCCGCGGGTCTGGAGGAGGCGAAGCGGGCGGCGCGCCGGGCGGCG
>NZ_DURI01000118.1 GCF_012837295.1 Corynebacterium sp.
CAACATGGGTTCGTGCCTGTCGCCGGAGTACGAGGCCGGCAACGGTGGCGTGGCGCAGGACTTCACCAACGGCCGCGCCTACTGGCACCCGGCCACCGGCGCCCAGTTCGTGTGGGGCCGCATCGGCGCCCGTTACCACGAGGTCGGTGGGCCGCAGTCGCCGCTGGGCTACCCGAAGACGAGCGAGATGGCCACGCCCGACGGCAACGGCCGCTACGTCCACTTCGAGCACGGCTCCATCTACTGGACGCATGAGACCGGGGCGTACCTGGTCATGGGCGATTTCATGAACCTGTGGGGCAACGAGGGCTGGGAGAAGGGCCGCCTCGGCTACCCGACCTCCGACCGCCGCGACATCCCGGGCGGCGTGGTCCAGGACTTCCAGGGCGGGCAGATCGTCAAGCCGGCCGCGGGTGCGCCGCAGATCGTGCTCGGCGCGATCGGCGTGGCGTACCGCGCGGGCGGCGGCGCCGAGGGCCCGATGGGCTTCGCGCTGACCGGCGAGATCGACATCCGCGACGGCGGCAAGTTCCAGCGCTTCGAGCACGGCAACATCTACTGGTCGGCGGCGTCCGGCGCCCACGGCGTTCCCGACGGCGCGATCATGGATCACTGGGGTACGACGGGCTGGGAGAACGGCCCGTTCGGGTACCCGGTGGGCCCGCAGAAGCAGATCCCGGCGGGTGGCCTGGAGCAGGAGTTCCAGGGCGGCTGGATCCGCCAGATCAACGGCAAGATCGAGGAGGCCCGGCGATGATCGCGCGCATGCGCTCCGGTTCGGGCGGCGCCCCCGGGGCGGGACGTGCCCGGGCGGCGGTGCTCGCGCTGATCGGCGCGGGGTCGCTGGTCCTGGCGGCGTGCGGTGATTCGACGGTGGAGTCCGCCGACGTCACCGAGACCACGACGGCCACGGACGAGGCGGCGTCGAGCACCTCCGAGACGTCGTCGACGAGGACGTCGGAGACGTCGCGGACCTCGGCGCGCAACTCCGAGGAGCGCGACATCACGGAGCCGGGCGCCGCGCGCGCCAGCTCCGCTCCCGACGGCCGCATGCCGTTGTCCGGCGACGACGAGGACTACCTCGACGCGCTGATCGCCGCCGGCATCGACGTCGAGGGGACGGAGGATCAGCTCATCGCCGCGGGCCACGTCCACTGTGGCGCGGGCGCGGCCGACTCCGGCGAGGGCGCCGAATCCGATGAGGCCGTCGTCAATGCGGTCGCCGGCCAGGTCGTGGCCCAGGAGCGCACGGAGAAGGACGAGGCCGCCGTGGCCCAGTCGATTGCGAAAGCGGCCGAATCGGCGTATTGCTAACGGGCATGCGCAAAACGCTCACCCTGCTCGCGGTCATCGTCCTCGTCGTCGCCATCGTCGCCGGCGTGGGGCAATGGCTGCGCCAGTCGCAGGTGGGGGAGCCCGGCATGCCGGGCCCGGGGCCGCAGGCGCAGCAGCCCGAGTGGTGCCCGGCGGTGGAGGTCATTTCCGCCCCGGGCACGTGGGAGTCGCGGGCGGACGATGATCCGCTGAACCCGACGGCGAACCCGAATTCGCTGATCCTCAAGGCGTCGGCGCCGCTGCAGGCGTCGTATGCGCCGGAGGACGTGAAGGTGTGGACGGTCCCGTACACCGCCCAGTTCCGCAACTTCAACGCCCAGCACGAGATGACCTACGACGATTCGCAGGCCGAGGGCCGCGCCCGCATCCAGGAGGAGATGACCGCGACGCACGCCGAGTGCCCGCTGACCGGTTTCGTGCTCATGGGCTTCTCGCAGGGCGCGGTGATCATGGGGGACATGGCGGCGCAGATCGGCAACGGCAACGGTCCGGTGCCGGCCGAGCGCGTGCTCGGGGTCGCCTTGCTCGCCGACGGCCGCCGCGAACCCGGCAAGGGCGTGGTGCCCGGCAATCCCGTGGCGGGAGTCGGGGCGGAGGTCGCCCTCGCGCCCGTGAACATGCTGGTCCAGCCGATCGTGCCGGGCGCGACGATGCGCGGTGGCCGAGAGGGCTTCGGAGAATTGAACGACCGCGTGCAGGACATCTGCGCGCCGGGCGACACCGTGTGCGACGCGCCCCCCGGCATCGGCAACGCCATCGCCCGGGCGCAGGAGTTCGTCGCCGCCAACGGCGTCCACGCGACGTACGCGGACAACCCGAACATCATCCCGGGCACCACGTCCGTGGCGTGGACGGAGAACTGGGCGCGCGGCCTCATCGACGGCGCCCTGGCCGCCGAGGGATAGGGGCCGGCCGGTCCGCGAGCGATGCGCGGCGATCGGCGGGGCCGGGTTCGGCGATCGCCGGGTTGCCCGCGGTGGGAAGCGGGGCCGCTCGTTCGGTGTGCGACCGTTACAGGTTGAGGGAAAGCGTCGCAAAGCAAGTGTCTCTTGCGTACCGTGAGTCTCACCAGTCACACCCGTTTACACCCTTTACGTGACTTATGGCACGCCGACCGTCTACGGTTTTTAGTCACGAAAGTAATCTGCGCTAGCGTGGCCCCCGCCGACGGTCGTCCGATGCGACCGGCGGCGCGCCACCATCCGAAAAAATAACGGGTCGGTAACGTTATGGGCCCGGAGTGCGACAAACCACCACAGACGACGCAACAACTGAGGAGCACCATGGATCTGAGCATGCTGATGGGCCAGTTCATCGATGCCGAGGGCAACTTCGCCTTCCCCGACGACATGTCCGTGCCGAACCTGTCCGAAATGATGTGGCAGATCAACACCATGAAGGACGAGCTCGACCTTCAGCAGGTCGCCTTCCATGACTTCTCCGGCTCCCGCGAGGGCGAACTGGTCACCTACACGCGCGCCGAGGTCAACCGCCGCATCAAGGCCGTCGCCGCCCGCCTGCAGCAGGTCGGCGAGCCCGGCGACCGCGTCGCCCTGCTCATGGGCAACAGCCCCGAGTACCTCTTCGGCTTCCTCGGCGCCCAGTACGCCTGCCAGGTGGCCATGCCGCTGTACGACCCCACCGAGCCGGGCCACGGCGACCACCTCAACGCCGTCCTCGAGGCCGCGCCGCCGAACGTCGTGCTGACCAACAAGCGCTCCGCCGCCGCCGTCCGCTCCATCTTCGCCGCCAAGCCCGCCGCCGAGCGCCCCCGCGTGCTCACCATCGACGCGCTGCCGGACTCGCTGGCCGACAACTTCGTGTCGCCCGCCGAGGACGCCAAGTACGCCCCGCAGCTGGAAAAGGACGCCGTCCTGCTGTTCACCTCCGGCTCGTCGCGCACCCCGGAGGGCGTCCGCATCGCCGGCCGCTCCATCCTGTCCAACGTCTTCCAGGTGCTCTCCGCCGCCCACCTGCAGCTGCCGCTGCGCCTGGTGACCTGGCTGCCGCTGCACCACAACATGGGCATCGTCCTCGGCGCGTTCGTCACCGCGCTGGGCCTGCCGTTCGACATCATGACCCCGCGCGACTTCATCCAGCACCCCGAGCGCTGGATCGAGCAGCTGAACAAGCGCGGCGACGACGACGTGAACATCTACACCGTCGTCCCGAACTTCGCCCTCGAACTGGCCAACCGCTTCGCCGTGCCGGAGGAGGGCTCCGGCCTGGACCTGTCCAACGTCGACGGCCTCATCGTCGGCTCCGAGCCCGTCACCGAGAAGGCGACCCGCGAGTTCCGCGCGAACTTCGAGAAGTTCGGCCTGCCGACCAACGCCATCCGCCCGGGCTACGGCCTGACCGAGGCGACCCTGCTGGTCACCCTGCCGCAGGGCGAGGAGCGCCCCCGCGTGACGTGGGTGTCCCGCGAGTCGCTCAACGAAGGCGAGCCGCAGCGCGTCGAGCCGGGCACCGCCGACGCCGTGCCGCTCATGTCCAACGGTTCCGTGGCCAAGCCGCAGCACCTCATCGTCGTCGATCCCGAGACCCGCACCGAGCTGCCCGACGGCAAGATCGGCGAGATGTGGGTCCACGGCGACAACATCCCGCTGGGCTACCTCACCGACCTCGAGCAGTCGGAGAAGGTCTTCGGCAACGACCTCGCCGCCCGCCGCGACGGCGGCTCCCGCGCCGAGGGCGTGGCCGAGGACGCCAAGTGGATGGCCACCGGCGACCTGGGCGTCTTCCTCGACGACGAAATCCACATCACCGGCCGCATCAAGGACCTCATCGTCATCGCAGGCCGCAACCACTACCCACAGGACATCGAGGCCACCGTCACCGAGGCCTCCGACCACGTGCGCCCCGCCGTCGTGGCGGCGTTCTCGGTCGAGGGCGACGACGTCGAAAAGCTCGTGATCATCGCCGAGCGGGACTTCCGCAAGGACGAGTCCGGCGACGCCGCGGCGATCGCCGCGATCCGCGCCGCCGTGACCTCCTCGCACGGCATCCAGCCGGAGGACGTCCGCATCGTCGGCATCGATGAACTCCCCCGTTCGTCTGCCGGTAAGATCGCGCGACGAGTGGCCCGCGCCGCCTACCTCGACGGCGGATTCGAGTAACCGCGAACTATTAAGGACAAAGCCCACGATGGATGACAACAACGGACGATCCGGCATGACGGTCGCCCAGATGCGCGATTGGCTGCGCGACTGGGTGATCACCACCACCGGCCTCACGTCGGAGGAAGTCACGCCGGAGCGCCCGATGGAGGAGTTCGGGCTGTCCTCCCGCGACATCGTCATCCTGTCCGGGGAGCTGGAGAGCCTCCTCGACGTGCGGCTCGACGCGACGATCGCCTACGAGTACCCGACCATCGCGAAGCTCGCGGTGCGGCTGGTCGAGGGCGACGTCGACAACCCGGACGACTCGGCGTACGACGCCTTCCAGACCGGTGCGGAGGCCGCGCGGTCGCGCAGGCTTCGCGACGAGAAGCTCACCGACATGGACATCGCCGTCGTCGGCATGGCGGCGCGGTACCCCGGCGCCCCGAACATCCGCGAGATGTGGGATCTGCTGGTCTCGGGCCGCGCCGGCACCGGTGACCTGCCCGAGGGCCGCTGGTCCGAGTACGAGGGCGACGCCGACATCGCCGCGGAGATCGCCGAGTGCGACACCCGCGGCGGCTACCTCGACGACGTCGTGGGCTTCGACAACGAGTTCTTCGGGCTGTCGCCCCTCGAGGTCGAGAACATGGACCCGCAGCAGCGGATCCTGCTTGAGCTGACGTGGGAGGCGCTGGAGAACGCGCACCTGCCGGCGTCCGAGCTGCGCGGCGAGGCCGTGGGCGTGTTCATGGGCTCGACGACGAACGACTACGCCATGCTCATGGCGTCCGATCCGTCGGCCGCGCACCCGTACGCGCTGACCGGTTCGTCGCCGTCGATCCTGGCCAACCGCATCTCCTACGCCTTCGACTTCCGCGGCCCGTCCATCACCATGGACACCGCGTGCTCGTCGTCTCTGGTGTCCATCCACCAGGCCGTGCGGGCGCTGCGCGACGGCGACGCCGACGCGGCGGTGGCCGGCGGCGTGAACCTGCTGGTGTCGCCGCACGCGACGCTGTCCTTCGGCAAGCTGGGCGTGTTCTCCAAGACGGGCGCCATCCACGCGTTCTCCGAGGACGCCACGGGCATGATCCGCGCCGAGGGCGCCGGCGTCGTGGTGCTCAAGCGCCTCGAGGACGCCGAGGCCGACGGCGATGACGTGCTCGCCGTGATCAAGGGCACCGCCGTCACCTCCGACGGCCGCTCCAACGGCCTGACCGCCCCGAACCCGGACGCGCAGGTCGACGTGCTCCGTCGCGCCTACGCCGACGCCGGCATCCGCCCGCAGGACGTCGACTACATCGAGGCCCACGGCACCGGCACGATCCTCGGCGACCCGATCGAGGCCTCCGCGCTGGGCACCGTGCTCGGCCGCGGCCGCGACGCCGCCAACCCGACGCTGCTGGGCAGCGCCAAGACCAACTTCGGCCACACGGAGGCCGCCGCGGGCGTCGCCGGCGTGATCAAGGTCGTCCTGGCCATGCGCAACGACGTCCTGCCGCCGTCCCTGCACTACGCGGGCCCCAACCCGTACATCGACTTCGACGGCGGCCGCCTGGAGGTCGTCGAGGACCCGCGCGAGTGGCCCGAATACTCCGGCCGCAAGGTCGCCGGCGTCTCTGGCTTCGGCTTCGGCGGCACCAACGCCCACGTCGTGCTCACCTCTCCGCCCGCGGCCGCGCCGCAGGAGGAGAAGACCGCGCCGATCGACGCCGCCGCCGCGCGCGAGGCGGGCATGCCCGCGCTGCTGCCGGTGTCCGGCCTGCTGCCCTCGCGCCGCCGCCTCGCCGCCGAGGACCTCGCGTCCTGGCTGGAGGCCAACCGCAAGGCCGACCTGGGCGACGTCGCCCGCACCCTGGCCTCGCGCTCCCGCGGCCGCTCCAAGGCCGTCGTGCCCGCCACGGACGCCGCCTCGGCGATCGAGGGCATGCGCCGCGTCGCCGAGGGCAAGACCGGCCCGGGCATCGTCTCCGCCGACGCGCCGCTGGCGCAGGGCCCGGTGTGGATCTTCTCCGGCTACGGCTCGCAGCACCGCAAGATGGGCAAGGACCTCCTGGCCCTGTCCCCGGTGTTCGCCGAAACCCTGGCCAAGTGCGACGAGATCATCGTCGACTCCGTGGGCTGGTCGCTGCTGGAGCTCATCGCGGACGACGAGCGCACGTACGACCTCGAGTCCGCGCAGATCGGCATCACCGCCATCCAGGTCGCCCAGGCCGACATGATGCGCGCGCTGGGCGCCGAGCCCGCCGCCGTCGTCGCCATGTCGATGGGCGAGATCGCCGCGGCCTACGCCGCCGGCGGCCTCACCCTGGAAGAGACCATGCGCGTGGCCTGCGCCCGTTCTCGCCTGATGGGCGAGGGCGAGTCGATGCTCGCCGAGGACGAGCAGGGCGGCATGGCCATGGTCGAGCTGTCCGTCGACGAGCTCGACGAGCTGCTGGCCGCGCACCCGGAGTTCGCCGGCGTCGAGCCCGCCGTCTACGCCGCCCCGACCATGACCACCGTCGGCGGCCCGAAGCCCGCCATCGGCGCGCTGGTCGAATTCCTGACCGGCGAGGGCAAGATGGCCCGCCCGCTGGCCGTGAAGGGCGCCGGCCACACCTCCGCGCTCGACCCGCTGCTGGGCGAGCTGTGGGCCGAGTGCTCCGACGTCGAGCCGACGCCGCTGACGGTGCCGCTGTTCAGCTCCGTCGACCGCGGGGTGACGTACCAGCCGGGCGACGTCGTCCACGACGCCGACTACTTCGTGCGCTGCACCCGCCAGTCGGTGTGGTTCTCCGACGCCGTCTCGCGCGCCTGCGCCGCCGGCTACACCACCTTCGTCGAGTTCGCCCCGAACCCGGTGGCGCTCATGCCGACGATGGCCACCGCCTTCGCCGCCGGCCTGCCGGACGCGCAGCTGGTGCACCTGCTCAAGCGCAAGGAATCCGCCGGCGAGTCCATCGCGGCCGCCTGCGCGACGCTGTACGCGCACGGCCACGACATCGATCTTTCCGCGCTCGCGGGCCCCGGCGCCTTCGCCGACCTGCCGGGCATCCACTGGCGCCACCAGCGCTTCTGGACCGCCGCGCGCCCGTCCTCGGGCGGCCGCTCCAAGCTCCCGGGCTCGCGCACGACGCTGCCCGGCGGCGACGTCGCGTACGCGGGCGACGCCGCCACCGCGCCGTCGATCCACGCGATCATCGACGCCGCCGTCGCCGACTCGGTGCCGGGCGCCACGGTCCTGGCGGTCGAGGAGTCCGGCGCCCTGCCGGCCTCCGGTGAGCTGACCACCATCGTTTCCCGCCACCCGGGCGGTGCCGTCATCTCGGTGTACGCCGTCGAGTCCGGCCGCACCGAGCTGCTGGCCAAGGCCGGCGTGGCCACGGTGCCCGCCGCCGCGGGCTCCCCGATCTCCGCCGCGGGTGCCGCTGGCGCGGAGTCGACCGCCGCGG
>NZ_DURI01000119.1 GCF_012837295.1 Corynebacterium sp.
GCGGCCCGGCTCGGCGCCGCGAACGCGGAAGCCGCGCGGTTCAATGCGCTGCTCCACGACCAGGTGCTCGCGGTGCTCAAGGCCGTGAAGAACAATGCGCCCGCGGCGGACGTGCGCCACACCACCCGCGTGGCCCTGCGCCTCACCGAGCGCGCCGACCAGAACGCCCGCATCTTCCCGTCCGCACGCGCCGAGGAAGGCATGGCCCCGGGAGCACTGGACGCCGCGCTGCGCACGGTGATCCTCGCCGTCACCCCCGACTGCCGGATCCGGTCCTCGGCGGAAGGCCCGCCCGTGCCCGCCAACGTCGCCGCCGCCATGCAGAGCGCACTGCGCCAAGTCGCCCGGAACTCCGCGCGGCACGCCGGCGATGGCGTGTCCCGCACGTGCGACATCAGCATCCGCCCCGATGGAATCGACCTGCGCTACGCCGACGACGGGCGAGGCTTCGACCCGGCGGAAATCCCCCACGACCGCCTCGGCGTGCGCACGTCGATCCGCGACCGGCTGCTGTCCCTCGACGGGGCCACCGTGCGGGTGGAATCCCGCCCGGGCGCCGGCACCTGCGTCATCTTCGAGTGGACGCCGGAGCCCACGGAGACGATTCCCCTCACCCTCGCCGATGTCGTCGTCCGGCGGGCTTCGCCGTCCGTCCTGGTCGCGGCGGCGATTACGGCGCAAATGCTCCTGGAGCCGTCGACGGCGCGCCACCCGCTGGCCGCCGCCGTCGGCTGGGCCCTCGGCATGGGCGCATTCCATCTCCAGCGCGACACTCCCGAGGGACGGCCCCCGATCCCCCGCACCGCCGCGATCCTCGGCCTGGCGACCGCGGGCTCGCTCATTCCCTCGCTCGCGGGCGTGCGCCCCGCGAACGCCACCCTGCCGGCCTGGCACGAATATTCATTCGCCGTCGCGCTGAGCCTGCTCGGCGCCCGCGGGCGCGCCGTCCCCGCGGCGGCGGTCTCCTTCCTTTTCCTGGCGGGCAGGTTCGTGCGGGGGCGCCGTCGCCGGGTCGAAGTCGAGGCATCGACGCACGTGCCCGCGATCGTCTTGAGCGGCGCCATCGCCCGATGGGCGCTGCGGACGGTCAATCGCCGGATCGACCAGGCCCGCACGAGCGAACGACGGTTGCTGGACATGGTGGGCCACCGGCATGCGGAGAATCGCGTCCGCGAGGCGAACCGGCGGTGGCTCGATGACGTCGCGGGGGATTTTCTGCGGCGCATCCGTCATTTGCCGGACGAGAAATTCACCGACGCGGACCGCGAGATGGCGGGTCTCCTCGATGCCCTGATCCGCGATTCGCTGAGGTCACCGCGCCTCGACCGCCCCGACGTCACGGCGCTGGCCTGGCAGCTGCGGGCCCACGGGCTGACCGTCCTCCTCGTCGACGACCGCGGCGACCGCGGGACCGTCGCCGAGGCGCCGGGCCTGCTCGACGACGTGGCCGCCGCCTTCGCGGAGGTGGCCGCGCACGTCCGGTCCGAGGGCATCCGCGACGGCAGGATCACGGTCCGGTTGCTGCCGGCCGGGCGGTCGGACTTCGCCACCATCGTGTTGTCGCCGGAGACCGCCGAGCCCCGGCGCGTGCGGATCCCCGCTTAGACTCGCGGCATGGCCAATTTCATCGGTTACGGTCCCGTCGACGACGCCGAATCCGCCCGCGCGAACCGTTCCTGGTGGGATTCCGACGCCGCCGACTACCACCGCGAACATCCGCTGTACCTCGGCGAAGGCCGGCCGGAGGGCGATTTCGTCTGGTGCCCGGAGATGCTCCGGGAAGAGCACGCCCAGTTGCTTGGCGACGCCGACCTCCTCGCCCGGTCCGACGTCCTCGAGATCGGCTGCGGTTCCGCGCCGTGTTCGCGGTGGCTGGCCGCGCATCGGCCGCCGCGGTCCCTGACCGCGTTCGACGTGTCCATGGGCATGCTCGCCCATGGGGTGCACGCCGCCCGGGGCGCGACCCGCGTCAATCTGGTGCAGGCCGACGCGGCGGACATGCCCTTCGCCGCAGGGTCGTTCGACGTCGTGTTTTCGGTGTTCGGCGCCATTCCCTTCGTCGCCGATTCCGCGGCGCTGATGCGTGGCGTGGCCCGCGTCCTGCGGCCCGGAGGACGGTTCGTGTTTTCAGTGACCCATCCGATGCGGTGGTGCTTTCCCGACGATCCCGGCCCGGCAGGCTTGAAGGCGGGCATCCCATACTTCCACCGCGAGGCCTACGTCGAGCGCGACGAAGAGGGCACGGCAACGTACGTCGAGCATCACCGGACGATGGGCGATCGCGTGCGCGAGCTCGTCGGCGCGGGATTCGTGCTGGAGGACGTGATCGAGCCCGAATGGCCCGACGACCTCGACGTGACGTGGGGCCAGTGGTCGCCGCTGCGCGGGGCGGTGATCCCGGGGACCGCGATTTTCGTGGCCCGGCTGGCGGGATAGCCCGTGGAAGCGCCCGAGGAATGCGGCGGCGGGGCACCCGTGTTCGAACGCATCGGGGCGGTGATCCGGGAGCTTTCCTAGCATGGGGCGCATGGAGATCACTTTCGGTTGGGGCCTGGACGGGGCCGCGTGGGAAAGGCCCGGTCGCGTGGGCGAATCGCGGGCGACGCTCGGGCACGCGGCGGTCGGGCCCGCCGGGTTGGCGGGGATTCTGGGCACGCGCCTGGGCATCGGCGGCGTGACGCTCGAGCGCCCCCTGCGCATCGGCGCGTACCGCGATGCGCTGGCGCGGACGTCGCGGCAGTGGTGCGGCGATTCCTTCCAGCTCGACGCGTGGGCGGTGGCGAAGAAGATGCTGTCCTGGCGCGACGAGCTCGTCGCCGCGGGGTGGGACGGTTCCCCGGTGGCGGGAGGCTCTCCCCGCTTGGCCGATCTCGCGGAGGCCGAAGAGCTTTTCGACGCTCCCGGAACAGCCGATGATCTGCGGGACGTCGCGGCGATGCTGCGCGAACTCGTCGCCGACGGCGTCGAGTGGCCGCTGGGCATCGACCGGTTGACCATCCTGGGATCGCGCGCGGAACTGCCGGCCCCGTGGCCGGGGATCATCGACGACGTCGAGTCGCTCGGCGCGACCATCGACGAGGAAGGCGCGCCTTCCTCGGTCGAGAGATTGCGGGTGATCACCGCCGCCACCGAATGGGAGGCGGCCGAGGCTGCGGCGCGAATCCTGGCGACCGCGCCCGGCACCGCCCTGGTGGCCACGCACCACACGGAGGTCCTCGACCAGGAGCTGTCCCGCCGGGGCATGGCCCGGCTCGGTGCGTTGGAGGCGTCGGACCAGCGCGCGACGGCGCAGGTCCTGCCGCTCTTCCTGGACGCCATCTGCGGGCCGATCGACGTCCACGCCATCGCCGCATTCCTGGACATGGGCCTGACCACCTCCGATACCCGCACCGGCGCGGTGACGGACCTGGGCGTCGTCCCCTCCGTCATCCGCCGCGGACTGCTCGGGGCACTCGCCGCGCAACCCGGCGTCGGCGGTCCGGCGTGGCTCGGGGCGCTGGAGGACATCCGCGCCGACATCGCGGCCCGGGCCGACGAGTCCGTGGACGAAGACGCGAAGAGCGCCGCCCACCGTGCGGCGATGCACGAGGAGCTGCTGGACGCGCTCGACTCGCACCTGCGCACCTCGCGCATCGGGTTCGTCGACGGCGTATGTGATACCGCCGCGATCATCGAGCCCCTGGACTGGCTGGCGAAGCGCCTGCGCAACATGGGCGCGGTCTTCGAGGCTCCGGAGCTGTTGGTCGCGGGGCGGTCGGTGACCACGGCGATCGAGGTCCTCGGGCGGCAGGCCACCGTAAGCGAGCGTGAATTGCAGAGGATCCTCGAAGACTGCGGTTCCGCGCAGCCCTCTCCCCTGGCGGGGGCCGAGGCCGCCGAGGGCTCCCGCGTGCCGTCGCCGGCGTTGATCCGCAATCCCGGCCCCGTCGTGTGGTGGGGCGCCGTCGACGACGGCCGTACCCGGCGCCGCATCTGGACTCCGGAAGAGGTGCGCACGCTCGCCGGCGCCGGCGTCGACGTACCCGATCCCGGCAATCTGGCCAGACTCACGTCCACGGCGGAACTGGCGGGACTGTGCAGGGCCGGCGACGTCGTGGCGATCGTCCCGGCCGTCCTCGATGGTGCGGCGACGACCCGGCACCCCGCCCTGTCCTTCGCGGCCCACGGCAGCCCGGGATACGACGAGGACGAATCCGAATTCACAGCCCGCCGACTCGTCGTCGACGGCACCTGGAATTTCGGCGGCGCCGACCTTCCCCTGAGTGTCCCGGAGCCTTTCGTCCCGGACGCCGACGCCCTCGCCGCGACCGCGTCTCGCCGTGAGGTGCCTCCGGGGACCCACCTGTTGCCGGACCGGCTGTCCTACTCCCAAATGGAGAAGCTCCTGGTCCACCGCCTGGAGTGGCTGCTGGCATACCCGCTGCGGATCCGCCAGGGGTGGGTGACGGACATTCCCACCGGAAACCGGATGATCGGCACCTTCCTCCACGCGATCATCGAGAAGATCGTCGAAGAACGACTGGACGGGGCCGACGTCGCGACCGTGCGGACCTGCTTCGCCGAACTGCTCCCCCACTACGCCTCGGAGCTGAACCTTCCGGGCAATGCCCGACTGCGCCAGCAGGTGGAGGCGGAGGCCCTCGAGAGCATCCCCGAGCTCTTCGGGACGCTGCGCCGCGGCGGCATGATCGTCACCGCCGCCGAGGCCCCCATCGAGCGGGAACTCGTGCTGGCTCTTCGGGACCCCGACGGAGACCCGAATGATCCGGCGAACGTCCACGAGCATCCGGTCACCATGGTGGGCTTCCGCGACCTCGACGCCGAAACGGCCGACGGCACCACCGTGGTCATCGACATGAAGTACTCGGTCAGCCGCCGCAAGTACGGCGACCTCATCGAATCCGGCCGCTCCCTGCAGCTTGCCACCTACGCGTGGTCGGTCGCCGATGATCTTCCGCTGGAGAGCATCGTCACGGCCTACTTCGAGCTGAAGTACGGGCGCTTCGACTCCCTCGACGCCGCGCTCGGCGGCCTGACCCCCGCCGCAGGTTCGATCGCCCCCGAGACGCTGTGGCGGCGGGCCGTGACCTCCGTCGAAGAGGCGCTGTCCGAAATCGCCTTCTCCGGGGTCGTCAAGGACGAGGGCAACGCCATGCTGGTCGCCGCCGAGGGCGTCGAACGCGAGATCACGAAGAGGTCGGAGAACGCGTCCGCGGCCGCCGACATGAACGACCGCTACCTGCCCATGGACACCGCGAAGTACGTGGACTACGGGATCATCACCGGCATCGAGGCCGATCCGTCATGACCGATGGGAACCAGAAGAACACCATGAAGTCGACCATCATCACCGCCAGCGCCGGCACCGGCAAGACCTACACGATCACGGGCAAGCTCGCGGACCGCATCAAGGACGGGTTGTCGCCCTCGGCCATCATCGCCACGACCTTCACCACGAAGGCCGCCGGCGAGCTGTCGGAGCGCATCCGCTCGAAGCTGATGGAAGACGGCCTGGTGGAGCAGGCCCAGGCCATCGGTTCCGCCCTGGTCGGCACCGTCAACTCGGTGTCGGCGACGCTGGTGCGCGACTTCGCCATCGACGCCGGCCTGTCCCCCGAGCTCGAGACGCTGACCGAAGACGCCGCCGCCAGGGCTTTCGACCTCGCCTGCGACGCCGTCATCGCCGATGCCGAGGACGCCCACCGCGCTCTGCTGCGCCGGACCGGATACGACAAGCCCGTCGACGCGTACGAGTTCGATCAGCGGAAGTCCTTCTCCGACACCGTCCGCGCCATCGCGGAGACCGCGCGGCAGAACCTCATCGGCCCCGATGGCCTCGCCACCGCCGCCGAGGCGTCGGTCGCGGAGCTCATCGAGGTCCTCGATCAGGTCAATCCCGAATCGGTTGGCGCCGACGAGACCGACGACCGTGCGACGTGGGCTCGCGACGCGATCGCGGCCTGCACTGACGCCATCGACATCGACGCCGGGTTGGCCAAGCAGACCAAGACGTCGCAGGCCAGGCAGCGGAAGTTCGCCGACCTGGCCAAGGATCTGGCCGGCGATCCCGATCGGATTCCGTGGAACGAGTGGGCGAAGCTCGCGGACGTGAAGTCCCCCAAGGCCATCGCCGCGTTGTTCGAGGATTTCTCCGACATCGCCGCGGACATCGCCGACAACCCCGCCTACCGCGAGGACATGTCCACGTTGACGCGGTTGGTGCTCGGCACCGCCGCCACGTGCCTGACCGCGTACGACGACCACAAGAAGGCGCTCGGCCTCATCGATTTCACCGACCAGGAGGTCCTGGCGCTGGAGATCATTTCGACGTCGCCGTCGGTGCGCGCGGCCATCGCCGAAACGTACGAGGTCCTCGTCGTCGACGAGTTCCAGGACACCAACCCGATCCAGCTCGCACTGTTCTTCCAGTTGGGCGAACTGGCCGGCGAGGTCATTTGGGTCGGCGACCCGAAGCAGTCGATTTACGGTTTCCGAGGTTCCGATCCGCAGCTGATGGCCGCCGCCTTCGACGAGTTGGCCGTTCACGGCACCGTCGAAAAGCTCGATCGGTCCTGGCGTTCCTTCAGGGAGCCGCTGGCGCTGACCAACGAACTGTTTTCCGCGTCAATGCCGGACGCGGACGTCCGCCTCCGCGTCGCCGAACCGAAGATGTTCGAGCACAAGGGCGGTGACGTGCGCATTTGGCAGCCGTCCACCAACGGCGGCACGTCGAATGCGCCGTGGTTCGGGGCGATCGCCAAGGGCGTGTCCTCGCTCATCGCGGAAGGCACGGCGCCGAAGGACATCGCCGTTCTCGCGCGGTCGAAGGCCAACGTCGAGAACATCGTCGACGCGCTCACCGAGGCGGGCATCCCCTGCACCGGCGACAAGGCGGACCTGCGCTCGGCGCGCGAAGGCCAGGTCATCCGGGCGGGGCTAGGCTTCCTGCTCGATCCGCGGGACACCCGCTCTCTGGTCGAACTGATCGTGTTGTGCGACGACCATTCTGCACACGACGATTGGTTCACCCGGCTCACCGCCGCCGGCACGACACGGGAATCGCGGAGCGAACTGCTGCGATCCTGGGCAGACGACGAAGCGCTCGCCCCTCTGCAGCAGCTGCGCACCGCCGCGGTGAACCTCACCCCCGTCGAATGCGTCCGGCAGGTCATCGATGCGCTGGATCTGCGCCGGCGGATCGTGGGATGGACGCGACCGTCGCGGCGCATGGGATCGCTCGACGCCTTCACCGGTCTGGCACGCGAGTACCAGGACGAGACCCGCTCGGCGGGCGGGGCGACGTCGCTGTCCGGATTCCTCAACTGGTTCGACGCCATCGACGAATTGCCGCAGGCCGGCGGCGACGACGATTCGGTGTACGTGGGCACCATGCACTCCTCGAAGGGCCTCGAGTGGGATGCGGTGTGCGTCGCGGTGCCCAAGCCGAAGGACATGTTCACCCCCGACGGTCATTGGGTGGCCTCGCGAGAAGCTCCGACGCTGGAGAATCCGCTGGGCGAGCGCTACCTGCGGTTCTGGCCCGCGGCACCCGACAAGGCGAAGGTCATCGTCGAAACGATGGCCGCCCAACCCGTGCAGAAGGAACGCGCGGCGGCCGAGGTCGAGGACGCCCGCCGCCTGGCCTACGTGTCGCTGACGCGCGCGGCCAAGCACTCGATCCTGTGCGCCCGGTCGGGATTCGAGGACTTCGCCGCCGTAAAGGGCACCTCGGTGACCATGAAGGCGGACGGTGACCATGTGGCGGTGAAGGACGCCGCGGGCAGCGTGGTCCAGGTGCCCGCCAGAATCGAAACGATGATCTGGGACGACGCCGACGCGACTCCGCCCATGCCGTCGCGGCATCGCCCCGGCCTCGATTCGATGCGCGGCCCCGCGCCGGCCGGCCGACTGGCGCCCGCTCGCGTTGCGCCGTCGTCGATCGCCGCGACCGACGACCAGAGGGCCGCGGCCGCGGTCGTCGAACGCGTCGTGCTGGGCGCTCCGCTGGTGTCCGGCGGCGGCCGGCATTGGGAGCGCGTGGGCGAAGCCGTCCATGGTTACCTCGGCCTGCCGCTGGCCACGCTCGGAGCGGACCTGCGCGAGCGGGCCGCCGAGCGCCTCATCGGTTCCTGGGGAGTCGGCGCGCACGTCTCCGCCGAAACCATGGCGGACCTGGGCACGCGCTGGCTGAAATGGCTGGACGCGGAATTCCCCGATGCCGTGATCCGCTCGGAAGTGCCGGTGACCTGGCGCAACGAGGACCACCAGATTCACGAGGGCTGGATCGACCAGCTCCTCGAGCTCCCCGATGGCCGCGTGGTCCTCATCGACCACAAGACCTACCCCGGCGACGACCCGATCGGTCACGTCCGGGAGAACTACATCGGCCAGCTCTCCGGCTACGCCGACGCGCTGGAACTGGCGGGCCGCGGGCGCCCGGCGGAGATCCTCGTCCACCTGCCGCTGAAGGGACTGGTGGTGGCGATCAGGCCGTGACCCCCGGCGCACTGGCTGTCATGCCCCGGTAGGCAGCGTTCGCAACCTACCGGGGCAAACGACTGGCCCGCCATCCGGCCCGTCGCCCCACGGGCACGCTAGTGCGCCGCCTCGTCCCAGTTCGCGCCGGCGCCTACCGACACGTCCAGCGGCACCTTCAGGTCGAACGCGGCGTCCATCTCGCGGCGCAGCATCTCCTCGACGACCTCGCGCTCGCCGGGCGCGACCTCCACGACCAATTCATCGTGGACCTGCAGCAGCACACGCGACTTCAGCGGGCCGTTCTTCTGGTCGCCATGTCCGTCGCCGGCACCCGCAGGCTCCTCGACGCCGGCGCCGCCCCGTCGCAAAGCATCGTCGACGCGGAGCATGGCCACCTTGATGATGTCCGCCGCCGTCCCCTGAATCGGCGAATTCAGCGCCGCGCGCTCCGCCATGTCGCGGGCCATCCGGTTGTCGGAATTGAGATCCGGCAGGTAGCGGCGGCGATCGAACAGCGTCGCGGTGTAGCCGTCCTTCCGGGCGCGCTCCACGACGCCGTCGAGGTACGCGCGCACGCCGCCGAAACGCTCGAAGTACTCCTCCATCAGGCGCTTCGCCTCGCCCTGCGGAATGTCGAGCTGCTGCGCCAGACCGAACGCCGACAATCCGTACGCCAGTCCGTAGGACATCGCCTTCACGCGGCGGCGCAGCTCCGGCGTCACGCCGTCGATGGGCACGTCGAAGACCTTCGACCCGACGTAATTGTGCAGGTCCTCGCCGCGCCGGTACGCGTCGATGAGGCCCTCGTCGCCGGACAGGTGCGCCATCACGCGCATCTCGATCTGCGAATAGTCCGCGGTGACCAGGCCCTCGTAGCCCTCGCCGGCGACGAACGCCGACCGGATCTCGCGGCCGAACTCGGTGCGCACCGGAATGTTCTGCAGGTTCGGCTCTGTCGACGACAGCCGGCCAGTGGCGGCGACGGTCTGGTTGAACGTCGTGTGAATGCGCCCGTCCTCGCCGACGGCCTTGACCAGACCCTCGACGGTCGACTTCATCTTCTGCGCCTCGCGGAACGCCATCAGCCGCTCGAGGAACGGGTGGTCGTTGGTCTTGGCCAGGTTCTCCAGCTCCTTGGCCGCCGTCGAGTATCCGGTCTTCGTCTTCTTGGTCTTCGGCATGCCCAGCTGGTCGAACAGGACCTCCTGCAGCTGCTTCGGAGAACCGAGGTTCAGCTCCGGGCGCTGGACGATCCCCCGCGCCGCGTCCTCGGCGGCAGACTGGGCCTGCGCGGCCTGGTCGCGCAGGCTCTTGAGCTTGTCGACGTCCACCGCGATCCCGGCCCGCTCCATCCGCGCGAGAACCGGCGCGAGAGGCACCTCGATGTCCGCGTAGACGTCATACAGACCGTTGGCGTCGAGCTCGGCGGCCAACGCACCCGCGAGGTCGTAGACCGCCGCGACCCGGTCGGCATTGCCGGGGCCGGGTTCGTCGAGCAAGGTCAACTGCCCTTCCGCCTGCGCCAGAGTCCGGTTGAGGTGGCGCTGCAGGATGTTGTCCAGCGAGTAGCTGCGCTGGCTCGGGCGCAACAGGTACGACGCCAGGAACGTGTCGTGGACGACGCCGCCGAGATCGAGCTCATGGCCCCACAGTGCGTGCATCGTCGATTTCGCGTCGTGCACGAGTTTCGGGTGATCGCCGGCCAGCCATGCGGCCAGCGCCTCCGCGTCCTCGGGCACGAGCGACGAGGGATCGACGACCACCGCACCGATCGCGCCCACCGGGTCGGCACCGGCATCCTCGGAATCCGACGCCGCGATGGCCAGCTCCCCGCCAGAGAAATCGACGGCCGCGGGACCGCGGCGGGACTCGAGCCAGGCGGCGAGAGAGGCGTCGTCAAGCGACTCCAGGACCACCTCCGTGCCCGCATCCCCTTCACTGGCGGTGACCCCCGCGCCCTCCACCGACAAGGTGCGGAAAACGCGGTCGCGGAGGGACTCGCCGAACTCGAGGCGATCGAAGAAGTCGGCGATGCCCTGGGCGTTCGCCGGGCGGAGCTCCAGCTCAGTCGGACCGTAGGGCAAGGGCAGATCCTTGACCATCTCCGTGAGGTCGCGGTTCATCTGCACCGCGGCGACCCGCTCGCGGAGGCTGTCGCCGACCTTGCCGCGGACCTCGTCGACGCGGTCGATGAGCTCGGCGAGGCTGCCGTACTGCAGGATCCACTTTTGCGCCGTCTTCTCGCCCACGCCCGGAACGCCCGGCAGGTTGTCCGACGGGTCGCCGCGCAGCGCCGCGAAATCCGGGTACTGCGCCGGCGTCAGGCCATACTTCTCCTTCACGGCGTCCGGCGTGAAGCGGTGGAGCGTGGACACGCCGCGCATCGGATACAGCACGGTCGTCGCATCGTTGACCAACTGCAGCGCGTCTCGGTCGCCGGTGACGATGAGCGTTTCGAAGCCCTCGGGCAGCGCCTCCGTCGCGAGAGTCGCGATGATGTCGTCCGCCTCGTAATTCTCCTTCTCCAGCGTGACGATGCCCATCTCCTGCAGCACCTGCTGCAGCAACGGCACCTGGCCCCGGAACTCCTCAGGCGTCTTGTCGCGCTGGGCCTTGTATTCCGGGAACTTGTCCGTGCGGAAGGTCTTGCGCCCGACGTCGAAGGCCACCGCCACGTGCGTCGGCTTCTCCTCCGCCAGCAGATTGGAGAGCATCGACAGGAACCCGTACACCGCATTGGTGAACTGCCCGCCGGTCGTGGAAAAGTTGTCCGTGGGCAGCGCGAAGAACGCGCGGAACGCCATGGAGTGGCCGTCGACGAGCATGAGGGTTCGTTTCATGCCGACCAGTGTAGGAAAAGTCCCCGCTCGGACACCCGGGCGGGCCACGTCGGCCCCAATCCCCCCATTGCCGGGGGCATCGGGGGTGCTACCCCCGATGAAAGGGCATCGGCGATTCGCGAACCGGAACTATCGGAGCCCGAGGCTGCAATTATCATCCGTATGCCAGATTGGAACCCACCCCCTAACGGGGCCACAAACACATTAATGCACCCCCGCAATGAGTGATTATCGGGCACCCTAACTAGGTTAATACCCCCGTGGACTTTATGCTGACCACATGGAAAGCGATACCTCCCGCCCCCGTCGCCAGAATTCCGCGGCGACCCGGGCCCGCATCGTCGAGGTGGCTGCGGACTATTTCACCCGCAAGCCGTTCTCGAAGGTCTCCCTCAAGGAGATCGCCACAGAGGCGGGCGTCAGCGCACCCTTGATCATCAAATACTTCCGCACGAAGGAAGGGTTGCTCGAGGAGCTGATCAATTTCGAGGCGATGAAGGACGTGATCTGCGAAACGCCCTTCGGGGAGATCGGCACGTCGCTTGCCGACGACGCGATCAACGGGGACAGGTCGTCCACCAGCTCGCTCGTCGCACTGCTGATGGCCACCGCCGGAAGCCCCGCCGCGGTGAAGACGGTCACGGACCAGTTCCAGGATGCGATCGGCGGAGCCCTGTTCGACAGGATCCGCGACGAGGGCCCCGGCGTCACCGGCGACGAAGACGCCGAGCAGCGTTGCCAGTACGCGCTGGCCATGTACACGGGCCTGGGCACCGTCCTGGTCAGCTACGCCCGCGGCATCCCCTCCGAGGGTGTCGCCGCCGTGAAATCCTACGGCGCGCACATCCAGCGCGTCCTGGAAACCCCGACCGAGGTTCCCATCTCCGCGGACAACTGATCCGCCCGCTCACTTTCCACCCTCTTTTTCCTCCCGTCAGTTTCAACCCGACACCCGCGCGCGCCACGCCGCCGATCCGCCCCGATCTCCCCGGGTCCGCCCCCGGATCGCACATGTGACGCGCGCTACCCGTCTCCACCACGGGTTTTTGGCCGCCGACCTAGTAACATCCCCTCGCGATGGATACGAACGAAAACACCCGGCCCTCCCGCGACCGCCGACCCCACTCCACGCCGGCACCGGTCGACGGCCCCGCCTCGAGCACCGACCCCCGCCCGCCGACGGTCGGCGGCACCGCCGCCAACGTCGTCCGCGGCGGCCTGATCGGTCTCGCGGAAACGATCCCCGGCGTCTCGGGCGGCACGGTCGCGCTAGTCACCGGCATCTACGAGCGCCTCATCGCTTCGGCGAAGAACATCACCGAGATCCCGAAGGATCTGGCCACGAAGAGCGATTGGCGCCGCACGGCCGGCAAGGTCGACTGGTGGCTGCTGCTGCCGGTGGCCGTCGGCATGCTCGCGGTCGTGTTCTCCATGGCCGGGATCATGGAGTCCTTCGTCACCGACCAGCCGGTCGCGTCGAAGGCGCTGTTCATGGGCATGATCGCGATGTCGGTGCTCATTCCCTTCCAGGAAATCCGCCCGGGCGCGATGGAGCGCCCCGGGATGCGCGGCAAGGCGGTCGCCGTGTTCGTGTTCTTCGCGGTGGCCACGTTCTGGCTGACGTCGCTGCCGCAGGCGACGTCGTCGTCGGACCCGTCGCTGCTGGTCGTCTTCTTCGCGGCGTCCATCGCCATCTGCGCCCTGGTGCTGCCGGGCGTGTCCGGCTCGTTCTTCCTGCTGGTCGTGGGCCTGTACGCACCGACGATGGCCGCCGTCGACCAGCGGAACTTCGCGTACCTGGGCGTGTTCATGCTCGGCGCGCTGCTGGGCATCGTGCTCTTCGTACGCCTCCTGGAGTGGCTGCTGGAGCACAAGCACACCGTCACGCTCGTCGCGATGGCCGGTCTGCTGCTCGGCTCCCTGCGTGCCCTGTGGCCGTGGCAGGACGAGGACGGCGCCATGCTCCGCGTCGGCGACGACTGGCCGATGGCGCTGGGCCTGTTCATGCTCGGCGCGTTGATCGTCGGCATCGTGGCGTGGGTCCAGCACCGTTTCTCCGAGCCGGAGCCGGTGCGCTAAGATTCTTCGAGTTGCTTCACGACGGCCCGCGCCGCGCATGGAGCAGCCTGGAGCGCCCCTGTAGCCCAATTGGCAGAGGCAACGGATTCAAAACCCGTCCAGTGTGGGTTCGAGTCCCACCGGGGGCACCGAGAACAAACCCGATCGCCTGTTTTGCGCAGGTGGTCGGGTTTTCTCGTGCCCGTCGTTCACCCGCGTCGTAGAGTGGGCGGCACCATGGCCGATGAACCGACACGCGACAGCAATTTCAGGCGCGATCCCCGGGACGCCGAGGTGCCCGACGGTGAGCACCTGAGCGCCGACTACTCGCGCCCGTCGAGCTGGAAGTCCATCCTCGCCGCCCTCGGCATCATCGCCGGCGCGGCGGCGCTTTTCGCGGCCATCGCGCTGCGCGGCATTCCGGGGATCGCGATCGGCGCCGCCCTCGCGGCCGGACTGATCCTGCCCGCGGGCTGGTGGCTTTTCCACGAGAACCGCGAGCACCGCGCGGCCGTCGACCCCGACGCCCCGGCCGCGGTCCTCGACCGCCGCTGGCGGTTCATCGCGCCGATCTCGGTCGTTCTTCTCGCGCTCGGCTCGGTCCTCGCCTTCGCCATCCCGGCGCCCGACGCCGCACCCGACGACGGCGACGCCGAGACGAGCTCGCACCGCACCCCGCCGAAGCCGTCGAAGACCTCCAAGTCGGCGACGGCGACACAGCGGTCCACGACGACGACACGATCGACCACGCCCACGACCACTTCGTCGGAGAGCTCGGAGGCGGAGACGACGACGTCGTCAAGCAGCCGCCCCAGCGACGACCCCACCAGCCCCACCGGCGAACCGACCACCCGCCCGACCCAACCGACGCCAACCCAACCGACCCAACCGACCCAGCCCACGCAGCCGACGCAGCCCACCCAGCCGACGCAGACCCAACCGCCCGCACAACCGGACCCGCCGGCGCAGCCCATACAGCCGATCGCCCCGCCCGCGGTCCAGTAGCCCTCCGGCGGCCGCACCCGGCGCGGTCCCGGATACTGCGCGCGCGGCCGCGTCGATTAGGCTGTCTGAACGAACCGTCGGGCGAAAGGCGCCCGGCCGATCGACGAGGAGCCGACGCAGATGGCCAGCGGCAAGGGCAAGATCCAGGGCAGCGACAACGACGACATCCAGGGCACCGTCCAGGGCGAGGTGCCCGGCGAGGTGCCCGCCGGCGAGGCCGGCCCCGACGCCGCCGCCAAGTCCTCCGACCAGCAGGTCGCCGAAATCGAAGACGCCGTCGCCGAGTCGCTCGACGGGCCGATCAGCACCGACGAGATCTTCAAGGCCCACGAGGGCGGCAAGCTCATCACGGCCTCCACCCTGCCGCTGGACTCCACCCGCGACCTGTCCATCGCGTACACCCCCGGCGTCGCCCAGGTCTGCGAGGCCATCCACGACGACCCGAAGCTGACCCGCACCTACACGTGGACCGGCAACAACGTCGCCATCATCTCCGACGGCACCGCCGTGCTCGGCCTCGGCGACATCGGCCCCAAGGCCGCGCTGCCCGTCATGGAGGGCAAGGCCCAGCTGTTCGGCCGCTTCGCCGGCCTCAACGCCGTGCCGATCGTCCTGGACACCACCAACCCCGACGAGCTCGTGGACACCATCGCCCGCCTTGCGCCGTCCTTCGGCGGCATCAACCTCGAGGACATCTCGGCGCCCCGGTGCTTCGAGGTGGAGCGCCGCCTCGACGAGAAGCTGGACATCCCCGTCTTCCACGACGACCAGCACGGCACCGCGATCGTCATCACCGCCGGCCTTCGCAACGCCTGCAAGCTGACCGACCGCCGCCTCGAGGACCTCAAGGTCGTCATCTCCGGCGCCGGCGCCGCCGGCGTGGCCACCACCCGCATGCTGCTGTCCGCCGGCGTCACCGACATCGTCGTCGTCGACTCCCGCGGCATCATCCACGAGGGCCGCGAGCCGCTCAACGAGGTCAAGGCGACGCTGGCCGAGCTGACCAACCCGCGCGGCCTGCAGGGCTCCATCTCCGACGCCCTCGTCGGCGCCGACGCGTTCATCGGAGTGTCCGCCGGCCACCTCAACTCCGAGCAGGTGTCCAAGATGGCGGAGGGCCCGTTCCTGTTCTCCCTGGCCAACCCCAACCCGGAGATCCCCCAGAAGATCGCCCTGCAGTACGGCTCCGTCGTGGCCACCGGCCGCTCGGACTACCCGAACCAGATCAACAACGTCCTGGCGTTCCCGGGCATCTTCAAGGGCGCCCTGGCCGCCGGCGCCACGCGCATCACCAAGTCGATGAAGCTGGCCGCCACCCGCGCCATCGCCGCCGTCGCCGCCGAGGACCTGCGCCCGGACTACATCATCCCGTCGCCGCTGGACCCCCGCGTCGCCCCGGCCGTCGCCGCCGCCGTGGAAGTCGCCGCCCGCAATGATTCGACGTCGGGGGCCTCCCGCTAGACTCTTCTCACATGAGAAGACCCCTCGCCGCCGCCGCGGCCACGCTGGCGGCCGCATTGACGATGGGGTTGGCCGGCTGCGTCACCAACGACGAGGGCGGCCACCCCGACGGGTGGGAACCGGTCACCCCGGACACCGTGCCCGAGCTCGCCGACAGGGTGCCGGAGGACATCCGCGCCGCCGGCAGCATCTCGATCGGCACCAATCCCCCGTTCGCCCCGCTGGAGTTCAAGGACGCGCAGGGCGAGATCATCGGTTTCGACCTCGATCTGGCGCGCGCAACCGCGGGCGTGCTCGGCCTGGAGCTCGACGTGCGGGAGCAGGACTTCACCCTGATCCTGCCGTCGATTTCGGCGGGCACCGTCGACTTCGGCGCCTCCGGCTTCACCAGCAACGAGGAACGCCGCCAGACCTACGACTTCGTCGACTACCTGGACACGGGCCTGCAGTGGGCCCGGCCTGCGGGGTCGGACATCACGCCCGACGACGCCTGTGGACGCGAGATCGCCGTCCAGCGCGGCACCGTCGCGGAGATGGAGGACCTGCCCGCCCGCAGCGCCGCCTGCGTCGAGGAGGGCAAGGAGCCGATCAAGCGCCTGGCTTACCAGGACGCGGGAACCGCGGCGACGGCGGTCGTCCTCGGCCGCGCCGACGCGATGGCCGCCGACTCCCCCGTGTCCGCGTGGGCCGTCGCCCGCGCCGACGGGAAGCTGGAGATGGCCGGCGACATCTACGACGGCGCCCCCTTCGGCTGGCCGGTGCCGAAGGACTCGGAATTGGCCCCGCTGCTGGCCGACGCATTGCAGCACCTCATCGACACCGGTGAGTACGAGCGCATCCTGACCATGTGGGGGCTCGACGACGGCGCCGTGGACCAGGCGCGCATCAATGGAGAGGACATCCGATGACGGAGACGACCGACGGCTCCCGCCACGAGCCGACCGAGCGCGAGCTCGACGCGCCCATCAAGGCCAAGCCGCTGCCCCACCCGGGCCGGTGGATCGGCGCCGCCATCCTGCTGGCGCTGGCCGCGTGGTTCGTCATCGGCGCCGCCCGCAACGAGGCCTACCACTGGGACGTGTACTTCAAGTACCTCCTGGACACCCGCATCGCGGAGGCCGCGCTGCACACGCTGGCCCTGACGATCCTGGCGATGCTCATCGGCATCGTCGGCGGTGCGCTCATCGCGGTGCTGCGCATGTCCGACAACCCGGTGCTGTCGACCATTTCGTGGATCTACCTGTGGATCTTCCGCGGCACCCCGGTCTACGTCCAGCTGGTCTTCTGGGGCCTGCTGGGCACCATCTACAGCTCCGTCAACGTCGGCTTCGCCGAGCTGGACCTGCAGACGGCGCTGCAGAACACGTTCCTGCTCGCCGTGCTGGGCCTGGGCCTCAACGAGGCCGCCTACATGGCCGAGATCGTGCGCGCCGGCATCCAGGCCGTGCCGGAGGGCCAGACGGAGGCGTCGAAGGCGCTGGGCATGAGCTGGGGCCAGA
>NZ_DURI01000120.1 GCF_012837295.1 Corynebacterium sp.
CCAGCAGCCGCGCCACGCCCCGGTGCAGCGTCGGCCGCCCCAGCACCACGATCTGCTCCGGCCGGCAGTCGTCGCGGCCGAACGTCGCCGCCGCCAGCGGATGCACCGGCGTCTCGGGGGCGGGCGCGTTCGGTTCGGCGATGGTCGGCACCGCCGCCAGCCCCGGCAGGTCCGGAGCCCCGGACCCGGCGATGACCAGGGTCTTCTTCTTCACATTCAGCTTGACGACGCTCCGGTTCGCCGCAGTCGTCCCCGCCATGTGCAGCACCGACGTCCACGGCCCGTCGCCGCGCCCCTCGGGCAGCTCCGGCAGCCGTTCCTCGTCGGGCACCAACGGCTCGACCAGACGGACGTTGAGATGCACCGCACCGCCGCGCCCCGGCGCCGTCGCCGCCGCGACGATCCGGTCCACGCGGGCGCGCAACGCCGCCGCGCCGGACTCGGAGATCGGCGCCGTGCCATCCACGTCGACCTCGGAGACGCTGGCGTCGTCGAAAAGCCTGTCCTGGACGATGGTCTGATTCGCGCCCGTGCCCCGGTACGACGCCGGGCGATCCGCGGTCAGCGCCATCAGCGGCACACCCGAATACGTCGCCTCCACCATCGCGGGCAACAGGTTCGCCACCGCCGTCCCCGACGTCACCGCCACCGGCGTCACCGACCCCGTCGCCGCGGCCAGGCCGAGGGCGAGGAACGCGGCGGAACGCTCGTCGGCGCGGACGTGCAGGCGCAGGCGCCCGGCGCGTTCGGCTGACAGCAGCGCGCGGGCCAGCGGCGCCGACCGCGAACCCGGGCACACCACGGCCTCGCGGGTGCCGCACCGGATCAGCTCGTCGACGATGAGGCCCGCCACGATCTCCGAGGGGGCCGCAGGAGCCACCGAACGCGCCGCCGCACGCGCCTCCGCATTTTCCTCCGAGGGGGCCGCATTCCTGTCATTGCCGTTGCCGTCCATCACCCTGCCCAGGTTAGTGGAGCGCCGGCGGGGCCCGTCGCCGCCCCGAGCGCGCGGCTTGCACCACCTAACCCCGGACGCTTCCTCGTTTTCGTTGCACCAAAACCTCGAAGCGTCCGGGGTTAGGTGCACGATCGGCCGATGGCACCTCTCGAGAGGCCCGAGAGACTCACGAGGACGGAAGCGGACGGGGTCGCTACGCTGCGGACGGTGTATGGGGGTGCACGCACACAATCGCCCCCGGAGCATTGCGCCGGGGACGATTGGAGCACGGTCGGAGACAATCGGGGACGGGGGAACGGGCCGTGAATCGGCATGACCAAGCGAACGACGATGCGGGGATTTCGGCGAGGAGCGCTCGAACAAGAGACGTGCGCGCAAAGCTGAACCCACGCCAGATTTGGACGACGGCCCAGCTCAACGCCATCGGGCTCGACTACCGGTCCATCAATCGCGTCGTCGAGGAGCGATCGTTGCACCGGGTGGAGCGCGGCGTCTACGTCCAGACTCCCGCCGATGACCGCCTCCTCCTGCGTGCTCTCGCCCGCAACCGCCCGAGTCTGGTGTATTCCGACCCGACGGCCGCCCATCTGTACGGGTACGGCCCGAGGGAATGGCCGGCTCGGGGCCGGGTCGCCAAAGGCGCTTCAACGATGGGCAACGACCTGCTGACGCTGTCCGAAACGCGCGTCGAGGTGTTCCGCACCATCGGGGACCTCCGCGTGACGACGCCGGCCGCAACGGCCGCGGCCATGCCCGCGATGAGCGACGGTCAGATCATCGCTTTCCTCGCCCGCGAATACCGCGGCATCGGCGGCAATGACCTGCTGGCACACGTTCTGGCGGCGATGGGAAAAACCGACCGCCGCCGCATCGGGGCGCTGGCCCGGCGAGCCCCCACGGGAGCGGCGAGCAGTTACGAGCGGACGCTGCAGGAGGGCCTGGCGTCGCGCGGCATCGACGCTGAACTGAACCGGCGTATCGGGCCGTACACCTGGGACGCGGTCATCGCGGACGGCCGGACGGTGGTCGACATTGACAGTTGGGCGTTCCACGCGGCGCAGGGCGCGCACGCGTCGGACCGCACGTTCATCGTCGATCGGTGGAAGACCAACGACGCCTTCCGCCGCGGGTGGGCGCCGCTGCGGTACACGGATTCGTGCATCATGTTCGCGCTGAAGGCGGTGCTCGATCAGATCGCGGACACGGTTGCTTTTCGACGGGCCCACCGCCGCCTGCGCACCCCGAACGAGCTGAGGAGCGACGATCAACCCGTGTGGGACTGGCACCAGTCGTTGTGAGGCCCCGCCGGGATCAGGCGCCGGGATCAACCACAGAGATCAGCCGCCGAGAACCGCCACCGGGATAAGACGCCGAGACTAGCCCCCTAGAACCTCCAGCGCCGCGCCCAGGCGGCGGTGCCACCAGTCGCGGCGGTCGGCCGGTGCGGCGCATTCGTCCAGGACGGCGGCATCCGGCGTGACGGGTCCGACGGCGATGCGCCCGTCGACGATGGGTCGCTCGGCGACGTCCACGGCGAACAGGGACCCCGTCGCCAGGCCGGCGGCGTTCGGGCGGACGTGCATGCCGTCGTCGTCGGAAAGCGACGGCAACGCCGCAACCGCCCGCAGACCCGCGCCCATGCCGACCGCCGACTCCAGGGCCGACGAGACGGTGATCGGCACGCCGAAGCGGCCGATCTCCCCGGCGACGCGCAGCACCTCGCCGACGCCGCCCAACGGTGCGGCCTTGACCACCGCGACATCGCAGGCGCCGGCGCGCACCACCGCCAACGGATCGCCGGCCTTGCGGATCAGCTCGTCGGCGGCGACCCTCGCGAAGATCCCCGAGCGCTGCAGGGTCCCGCGGACGCGCGCGAGCTCGTCGACGGTGCGGCAAGGCTGTTCGACGTAATCCAGCGGGCCGCCGCGGGTCAAGGCGCCGACGGCGGCGATGGCCTCGTCCGGCGTCCACCCGCCGTTGGCGTCGACGCGCACGCGAGGGAGGATGTGCCGCTCGTCGAACCAGGCGCGGACGGCGTCGACGCGGGCGACGTCATCGGCCAGCGTCTGCCCCGCTTCGGCGACCTTGACCTTCACGGTCGTGCAACCGGGATAGCGTTCCAGCAGCTTTGCGACGATCTCCCCGTCCGCCGCCACATCCACCGCCGGAATGGTGGCGTTGACTTCCACGGAGTCGATCAGCGGTTCCGGCGGCGCGCCCCAGCCCATCTCCAACGTGCACCGCAGCCACCGGGAGGCCTCCTCCGCGCCGTACTCCGGGAAAGGCGACCACTCGACCCAGCCGCCGGGGGCGTCGAAAAGCATGACCTCGCGGACCTCCACGCCGCGGAAACGCGTGCGCAGCGGCAACGCGACCACGCGGGCGCGGTCGAGGAGGTCGGAGAGACCGGGCAGGGCGGGCGGGGCGGGCGGGGCGGACGAGCCGGGGGATTCGCTGGCATCGGGGCGGTGCATGGGCCCATCGTGCCATGCCCCGGCGCGTGGCCCGGGTCACCCGATAACCTGGGCCCATGACAGATTCAACCGCCAATCCGTTCCGCGCCGACCAGTGGCGCGCCGTGCCGGGGTTCGAGGACCTCACCGACATCACGTACCACCGCCACGCTGGCGAGGGCCGGGCCAACGGCATCGTCCGCATTGCCTTCGACCGCCCGGAGGTGCGCAACGCCTTCCGCCCGCACACGGTCGACGAGCTGTACCGTGCGCTAGACCACGCGCGCCGCACGCCGGACGTGGGCGTGGTGCTGCTGACCGGCAACGGTCCCTCCCCCAAGGATGGCGGCTGGGCGTTCTGCTCGGGCGGCGACCAGCGCATCCGCGGGCGTTCCGGCTACCAGTACGCCACGTCGCATGATTCCGACGTCGAGGGCGCCACCGCCGATTCCGTCGACGAGGCCCGCGTCAAGGTCGAGGGCGGCCGCCTGCACATCCTGGAGGTGCAGCGGCTGATCCGCACCATGCCGAAGGTGGTCATCGCGGTGGTCAACGGCTGGGCGGCCGGAGGCGGGCATTCGCTGCACGTGGTCGCCGACCTGACGCTGGCGTCGCGCGAACACGCCCGCTTCAAGCAGACCGACGCCGACGTGGGTTCCTTCGACGCGGGCTACGGGTCGGCGTACCTGGCCAAGCAGGTCGGCCAGAAGTTCGCGCGCGAGATCTTCTTCCTGGGCCGCCCGTACGACGCGGAGACGATGCAGCGCATGGGCGCGGTCAACGAGGTCGTCGACCACGCCGAGCTGGAGGACGTCGCCGTGGCATGGGGCCGCGCGATCAACGGCAAGTCGCCGACGGCGCAGCGGATGCTGAAGTTCGCGTTCAACCTCACCGACGATGGGCTGATGGGCCAGCAGGTCTTCGCCGGCGAGGCCACGCGACTGGCGTACATGACCGACGAGGCCGTCGAGGGCAAGAACGCTTTTCTGGAAAAGCGCGACCCTGATTGGGACGACTTCCCCTTCTACTACTGACGGGGCGGTGCCGGCGGGGCCCGGATCTCGGGGGGGGCGGGGCCGTTGTAGCGTGACGACGGCCCGCCAACCGGTGGGCGACCCACAAACGCGGAACCCGCCGCGGGCCACATGACATGGCCTGCGGCGGGTTCTTCGTTCCGCTCGGGGAAGGTGCGACTTACAGGAAGTCGATGCCCACGATGTCGATGAGCTCGGGCGAGCCGGGCACGATCGGCAGCTGCGGGATCAGCTGGCCGATGCCGCCGGGGGTAACCTCGGGCAGCTCGCCGGGCTCCGCGTCCGGGTTGGTCGCGACGGTCGCATCGACCCAGCCCTGCAGGCCCTCCAGCTTGGCGTGCATGTAGGTCGCGGAGATCTCGACCGGGTTGAACAGGGATCCGACGCCCACGGACAGGACGCCGGCGACCTTGCCATCGACGAACAGCGGTCCGCCGGAGTCGCCCTGCTGCAGCTGGGCGGGGCGGGTCGAGGTGGTCAGGTACGCCTGGCTCGGCTCGTACAGCGGATGCACGTCCTTGCCCTCGACGTTGATGGCGGTGCCAGGCAGGGTGCCGGTGGCGCCGGTGCCCAGGGTGGACCAGCCGTAGGCGGTGCCGGGCTGGCCGACGACGTCGCCGTAGTTGATCTCGGCGGGCGTGACGTCCATCGGCTCGGTGACGTGGATCAGCGCGACGTCGCCGTTGGCGTTGTCGGCCTCGTAGGCATTGGCGACGGCGTTGACCTGGTGGGAGCGCACGGACTCGGAGCCCAGGGCGCCCTCGCCGGTGGTGATCATTCCGGAGATGCGGCCCTGATCATCGGTGGCCAAACCTTCGATGCAGTGCTGGGCGGTGAGCACCCACTGCGCGGAAACGGCGGTGCCGGTGCACTCGGCGACGCCGCCCTCGGTGAGCATGTGCACGCGGACGACCGCGCCACGCTCGCTCTCCGGGCCCTCGTTCGTGCCGAAGATGAGGGCGTTGGCCGGAGCGGCGGCGACGCCGATGAGGGCGGCGGCCGCGATGACGGACGTGGTGACGCGACGGAGCATGCGTGATTCCTTCACTTGGTTGTTCATTGTCGCGGCCCGCCCCGAGGGGACGGACCGAAGCCATGCGACCCACGGGGCCACGTGTGGCGACTTCACCGAGCGTTGGCCGGCATCGTGGCGCCGTTGCGCCGACAACTTACCGACGTCCGTGGCGGATCCGTCGAAACTGTATCGAGCATATGGGCCCGCCCCCGAAAGCGAAAGAGGGGAGCGGCATTCACCCGGCAATTTACCCGGCGGCGGCGCTCACCGCGAATGGGGCGTGCACCTACCCTGACAATCGTGAACGCCCACGACACCGTTACGCATCGACTCGACCTGTTGCCCATGTGGCCGGGCCTCCGTGCCCTGGAAGCCGTCCCGACCTTGGCCCATGCACTCGACGGGAAAGTTTCGCTGCTGCCCGTGCCCGCCGATGACCCGGCCCGCACGGAGCTGCTGGCCCGCACCCAGCGCGCCGGCGATCCCATCGACGCCGACGTCGCCATCGTCGCCTGCACGTCCGGCTCTACAGGCACCCCCAAGGGGGCGATGCTCACGGCCGCGAACCTCCGTGCGTCCATCGACGCCACGCACTCCCGCCTCGGCGGCCCGGGTCAGTGGTTGCTGGCCACGCCGCCGTCGCACATCGCCGGGCTACAGGTGCTGCTGCGGACGCTGCGGGCCGGTGAGGTTCCCGTCGCCATGGAGCTTTCCGACGGCTTCCGCCCCTCCTCCTTGGCCGACGCCATCGGGGCGATGTCCGGGCGACGCCGCTACACCTCCATCGTTCCCTTGCAGTTGGGCCGCATCCTCGACGACGCGGGCGCCACCGCCGCGCTCGCATCGCTGGATGGAGTGTTGGTCGGCGGGCAGGCCACGTCCCCCGAACTGCTGCGCCGGGCCCGCGCGGCCGGGGTAACCGTGCTGACCAGCTACGGGTCCTCCGAGACGTCCGGCGGCATCGCCTACGACGGCATCCCCCTCGATGGCGCCCGGGTCACCGCCGAGGACGACTCCGGCCGCATCGTCATCTCCGGCCCCATGGTCTCCCGCGGGTACCGCAACGTCGATTCCCCGGATCTGCGGCCTCACCCCGGCCGACCTTTCTCCGAAGGCCCCGTCGGGATGTTCCGCACCTCCGACGCGGGCGGCGTCACGACGAATGACGCCGGAGAAACGGAGGTGGCCGTTTTCGGCAGGATCGACGACGTCATCATTTCCGGCGGCCTGAAGTTCCTGCCCGGCCCCATCGAAGACGCGCTGACCTCTTTGGACGGCGTGGCCGATGCCGCGGTCGTCGGCGTGCCCGACGCCGAGCTCGGCCGCGCCGTCGTCGCCGCGGTGACGCTCGCAGATGGAACCGGCGCCGGCACTGTTGATCCTCGTGCCGACGCAACGGCCGGCGATGCTGCCGCCGCCGACCACATCCGTGCCCGCCTCACTCCTCTCCTGGGGAAACACCAGGTGCCGAGGGCGGTGTTCGTCGTCAAGCAACTGCCCACCCTGCCCAGCGGAAAGCTGGACCGCACGGGACTGGCCGCGACCCTCGCGGCGCGATGGGGGATGATGTCCGAATGACCGCCCGCACCACCCCCCGCCCCGCAGACCGGCCCGCCACCTTCGCCGACTGGCTCGAAGGCGCCCGGCCCCACACGTGGGCCAACGCATTCGCCCCCGTCGTCGCGGGCGTCGGCGCCGCCGCCCACCACTCGGACGTGTTGTGGGGCCGCGCGGCGCTGGCGCTGGTGGTGGCGTGGGCGCTGATCGTCGGCGTGAACTTCGCCAACGACTACTCCGACGGAGTGCGCGGCACCGACGACGACCGCTCCGGGCCGCTGCGCCTGACCGGATCGGGCCTGGTGCCGCCGAAGATGGTCAAGGCCGCCGCGTTCGCCGCATTCGGCGTCGCGGGCGTGGCCGGGCTGGTGCTGGCCCTGCTCAGCGCGTGGTGGCTGGTGCTCGTCGGCGTGGCGTGCATCGCCGGGGCGTGGTTCTACACCGGCGGCGACAACCCCTACGGGTACCGCGGGCTCGGCGAGGTGGCCGTGTTCGTGTTCTTCGGGCTCGTCGCCGTGCTGGGCACCGAGTTCACCCAGTCCGGGCGGATCAGCTGGCCCGGCGTGGTCGCGGCGGTGGCCATCGGCGCGATCTCGGCGTCGGTGAACCTGGCCAACAACCTGCGCGACATCCCCTCCGACACCGAGGCCGGCAAGGTCACGCTGGCCGTGCGACTCGGCGACGCCGGCACCCGCAAGGCGTGGGTCGCGCTGGCCTGCATGCCGCTCATTGCATCGGTGGCGCTGGCCTTCGCCACCCCGTGGGCGCTCGCCGGCCTCGTCGCGGCGCCCCTGATCTTCATCGCCTCGCGCCCCGTCACCGGGAACGCGAAGGGCCCGGCCCTCATCCCCGTGCTGGGAATGGCGGGCCGGGCCATGCTGCTGTGGGCCGTGGTCACGGCCCTGGCGCTCGCGCTGGGCTAGGTGCGGGGGCTACTCCGCCTCGCGCTCCGCGAGCTGCTCGCGCACGTACTTCTTGTGCTCGCGGCGGTTGGTGTCCCACACCGCGACGCCCTCGTTGGCGCGGGTGCGCAGCGACGGGAACAGGAACACCGACGCCGGCATGGCCACGATCAGCGCCAGGACGGCGAGAATCGCCAGCGGGATCTGAATCTCGAACAGCACGATGATGCCGACGAGGACCGCGAAGACGGCCAGGAACAGCACCAGACGGGCCAGGCCGTACCAGAAGACGTCCTTGAAGGCGCGGTTGCGCTGTGCCCGGTGCGCGTTCTGGTCGGGAGCCGGCCCACGTCCGGCCGCCACGGCATCGGCGGCACCAGCGGTGCCCGGGGTCTGCTTCGCATTGTCACTCACACATGACACTCTACGTATCCTGGATTTACGTAGGAGGTGCCAGGTGGGCCGTTTGTTGATTCTGATCCTGATCGTCGTCGTGATCGTGCTGGTGTGGCGCGCTTTCGGCCCCGGCACGTGGGGCAAGGGCGCTGGTCGCAGCGGCATGGCCGGGCCGGGCGCGCTCGGTGGCGGCCGCAGCGGCATCGGCCGTGGGCCTCGGACGGACATGGGCCAGCCGCGCATCAAGGGGCCCGACGACGACGAGGACTTCCTGTGGCGCCTGGAAAAGCAGCGCTACGACGAACGGCGCGCCCGCGAGCGCGCCGCCGAAGCCGAGCGCGAACGGGCCCGGCACGACGAGGAGCGACGCCGCCGACGCACCGGTGGCGCTGACGGCACCGGCGGCACTGACGGCACTGGTGGCGCTGACGGCACCGGCGGCACCAACGGTCCCGAGGGCCCCGAGCACCCCGGGCCCACGGACGGCCCGCTCGACGGCAATTAGGCCGCCGCCTACACGTTCTTGCCGCGCTTGAGCAGCTGCAGCAGGTATTCGCCGTAGCCGGACTTCGCCAGGGCACGGCCACGCTGCTCGAGGTCATCGTCGGAAAGCCAGCCCATGCGCCACGCGACTTCCTCGGGGCAGCCGATCTTCAGCCCCTGCCGCTGCTCGATGGTGCGCACGAAATCGCCGGCGGCCATGAGCATGTCCACGGTGCCGGTGTCCAGCCACGCCGTGCCGCGCGGCAGGATCTCCACCTTCAACCGCCCCTGCTCGAGGTACGCGCGGTTGATGTCGGTGATCTCCAGCTCGCCGCGCGCCGACGGCTCCAGCCCCCGGGCGATGTCCACGACGTCGGCGTCGTAGAAGTACAGCCCCGGCACCGCGAAGTTCGACCGCGGGTTCTCCGGCTTTTCCTGCAGGCCGGTCGCCATCCCCTCGTCGTCGAAGTCGACGACGCCATACGCCGTCGGGTCCGCGACCCAATACGCGAAGATCGCCCCTCCCCCGGGCTCGCGGAATCGCCGCAGCTGCGTGCCCAGGCCGGCGCCGTAGAAGATGTTGTCGCCGAGCACCAGCGCCACCGGCTCATCGCCGATGTGGTCGGCGCCGATGATGAAAGCCTCCGCCAGGCCCCGCGGCTCGCTCTGCTCGGCGTACGTCAGGTTCACGCCGAAGTCCGACCCGTCGCCGAGCAGCCGCGTGAATTGCGGCGCGTCCTCGGGCGTCGTGATGATCAGAATGTCCCGCACCCCCGCCAGCATCAGCGTGCACAGCGGGTAGTAGATCATCGGCTTGTCGTACACCGGCACGAGCTGCTTGCTCACCGCCCGCGTGATCGGCCACAGCCGCGACCCGGTGCCGCCCGCCAGGATGATGCCCTTCATCGCCGCCTCACGCCTCCCCGACGTCCTCGTTGGCCATCGCCCACTCGTCGCGCAGCTCGTTTTCCATCGCGCGGCAGTCGTCCCAGTCCGGCAGCACGCCGCCGGAGGCCTCGAACTCCGCGATGGTGGGTGCCGCGGCGTCGCGGTCGGACAGGATCGGCTTTGCGACGCCCGCCAGCATCCCCTCGACGTCGATCCCCAGTTCCGGATCGAGGATGGACACCGCCCGCTCGATCTCCGGGTCGTATCCGGTGGAGGTCAAGTAGGTGAGCACCGAGTCGTCGTCAAGCGCCACGAAACCGTGCGCCACGCCCACCGGAAGGTGCACCACCCGCCGGGTGCCCGGCTCCAGCTCGACGGTGAGCACGCGGCCGAAGGTCGGCGACCCGCGGCGAATGTCGACGATGACGTCCACCACCCGGCCGGCCGCGCACGTGACCAGCTTCGCCTGCCCCGGCGGG
>NZ_DURI01000014.1 GCF_012837295.1 Corynebacterium sp.
CGCGGCGCCCTGATGGGGCCGACGCGCCGGGCCGATGATGTCGTCGCCGGCGTCACCACGTGGATCGCCCCCGGTGCCATCGCGGCGGGCGCCGGCCCGATGGCGGTGTCGCCGATGCCGCCGGTCGGCCCGCACTCGCAGGCGCAGTCACCGGCGCCGGCACAACCGCCGACTCAGCCCCAGCCGCAGCAGCAGTTCCAGCCCCAGCAATTCCAGCAGTCGCAGCCGCAGATGCCGCAGCAGCCGTACCGCCCGGTGTCGAATCCCTACGGGCAGCAGCCCGGGCCGCAGAATGCCCAGCAGCACCAATCCCAGCCGCAGCAGTTCGCGGCGGTGCCCAGCTCCTCCGGCACCAAGTCCGGGAACTCGAAGACGCCGCTGATCGCCATCGGCGCGATCGCCGCGCTGCTGCTGGTCGGAGGCATCGCCTGGGCCGCCATGTCCGGCGGCGACGAAGGCGGCGAAGGCAACGGCAACGGCGGTGGAACCTCCACGGGGGCGTCGGAAAGCACCTCCCCGGGCGACGATGGCGGCGTCGCCATGACCGGCGCACCGTGGCCGAACCCGATGCCTGGCCCGTCGGACTACAAGGAGGCCACGGCGGCCGTCGATGAGCGCCTGCCCGATGGCCTGACCGATGGCCTGCAGCAGTGCAGCGCCACGGACACGTCGTTGAGCATCGGAATGGGCGGCGAGCGGGTGCCCGGGTACCTGTGCGGCTACGAGTCCGACGTCGGAAACGGCCGGGGCCCGAACATCTTCGACGTGATGCCGAACCCCGACATCATCGAGGTGGTGCGCAGCGCCGGAAAGCGCTCCTCCAGCGAGCTCGAGGAGCTGCTCAACGCGGACGGGAAGGCCATCTACCTCCACGACCGCGAGTCGTTCGCGTACTTCTACTACGTCGACGACGCCGGCGGGTACGTGTACGAGTCCGGCCACTTCGAAACGGCCGACGATGCCCGGGCGTTCCTGCGGGACCGGGGCCTGATCTAGGCCGGATCCAGGCGAGATCCAGGCTCCCGGGCCGGGCCTTGGCCCGGTTGTTCGCTGAGCTTTTCGCTCAGCCGAAGCCCGCCTCCACCAGCGCCGCCTTCAGTTTCGCGCGGCCGCGGTTGAGGCGGGTTTTCACCGTCGCCACGGCTACGCCCTGATGGTCGGCGATGTCCTGGTAGGTGAAGTCGGCGTATTCGCGCAGCACCACGGCCTCGCGGAACTCCGGCGGCAGCGTCGCCAACGCGGAGCGGACCACGTCGACGGTGGTGACGCGTTCGGAGACGCCCGGCGCCCGGTCCACCTCGTCGTCGCCGGCATCGGCGTCGGGGGTGTCGCGGCGCTTGCGCACCAGCATCAGGGCCGCGTTGGCGGCGATGCGGTGCATCCAGGTGGAAAACCGCGCGTGGCCCTCGAACCGCTCGAGATTGCGCCACCCGGCGATGAGCGCGTCCTGCAGCGCGTCCTCGGCGTCCTGCCGGTGCGACGTGATGGACAGGCACACGGCCCACAGGTGATCGCGGTGCGGAGCCACCAATTCCCGGAACGCCCCCGAATCGCCCTCGCGGGCGCGGGCCACCAGGTCGAGTTCCACATCGCGGTCGCGGCTCATGGGCGGGTCACCACTCCATTTCGGGGTCGGCTTCGCCGATGCTTGACGACGGCTCGGCGGTCCCATCATCCACCGTGCCCGCGCCGAAACCGTCGAGGTCGTCGGCGTGGGCCGCGGCCGTCGGGTCGTCGATCAGCTCATCGGGGAGGTCACCGGCGAAATCGTCGAGGTCGCCGTGGCCGTTGCCGGCGGTGGCAGGTGAATCATCGGCGGTGACGGGCGAATCGTCGGCGGGGGAGTCGAGGGGGTCCGCGGCGTCGTCGGCCAGGGCGATGGAATCGAGGTCGTCGTCGGCCATCGCATCGGCGGGGGAGTCGGCGGGCACGATCGAATCGTCGACGCCGTGGGCGTCGGCGCTGACGGCGTAGTCCAGCAGCCCGTCGAAGACGTCGTCGTCGAGGTGCATCGGCGCGGTCTCGGCCAGATTCAGATCCGGATGGTTGTCGTCGAACATGGCACCTCCCTTTCTGGAGGGGGATTATTCCATGGTCCGCGCCCGGAGGGAACGCGGTTCATGGCCTGTCGCCGGTGAGATGCGGCGGGAACGCGGAATGTTCCCGCCTCACCCGTTCCACACCGCGTAGCGGTGGCGGTGGTGCTCGGTGAACCCGAGACTGCGGTACAGGGCGACGCCGGCGTCGTTGCCCGAGACGACCTGCAGGTAACATTCGTCGGCGCCGTTGGCCGCGCCCCAATGCATCATGTGCAGGCCCATCAGCGTGCCCAGGCCGCGGCGGCGCAGGTCCGGGGCGACCTCGACGGCGGAAAAGCCCAGCCAGCGGCGGCCGTCGCCGGATTCGGTGAGCGTGCCGCGGGTGATCGCGACGGTGCGGGATTCCCCCGCTTCGCCGTCGACGACCAGCCGCCCGAAGGACATCCGGCCGTCGATGTCCTCGCGCAGCAGCTGCAGCGCCCGGCGGGGCAGGGCCTTGCCGCGGAAGTGGTACAGGTCCAGCCAGGCCTCGTCGGGCTGGTCGAGGACCTCGGCCCGGATGCCCGGCAGCGACTCCGGCGCGGTCGCCTCCGGCAGGTCGGCGGCGGAGCGCGTCATGACGATGATGTCCGGCCCGATTTCCCAACCCTCGCCCGCCACCAGCTGCTCGGCGGGCCGGCAGATGCGGTCGGGCACGGCGATGCGCACCGGCAGATCATGCCGGGCGTAGAAGGCACGGATGTCGTCGAGCGGCACCGGCGACGTCCCCGCACCCGGGCCGATGGGCAGCGCCGAATTGGACCGCTCGGTGATGCCGTCGCCGGCGCGCATCAGCCACTGGCCCGCCCACGTGTGCTCGATGCCGGGAAACGCCTTCGCCGTGGCGGTTTCCACCGCGCGGATGTCGGAGTTGCGCACCACCTGGTCCGGCAGCGCCTTGACCACCAGGACGTTGTACGGGGTGAAGTCGATCGCGTCCGGTTCCTCGCCGGGGCCGGCGTGGCTTTTCGACGATGGCCGCACGATCAGCGGATCCAGCGACTCCACGTGGCCGATGACGTCGGTGACCTTTTTGCCCGACGCCGCGGCTTCCTCGGCGGTCAGCTCGCGGCGAACGATGACGCGGCGGCCCACCGCCACGTCGCCGACGCCCCAGCGGGAAGTGGGCAGGCCCGGTTGTTCCGGGTATTCGGGAAGGCTCACGCGTCGTCCTCCCGGCCCTTGTCCAGCGAATCCGGCTCGTCGTGGCCGAAGGGATCCTCGTCGACGCCGGGCGTCCACGTGATGCCCGCGACCGTCCACCCCTCGTGCTTGATCTCCTTCTTCGCACGGCGCTTCCACCGGCCCGTCAGCACGTCGGTGTACAGGAAACCGTCGAGGTGGCCGACCTCGTGCTGCAGGCAGCGGGCCAGCAGGCCGGTGCCGACGACCGTGACGGGCTCCCCGTTTTCGTCGACTCCGGTGACGGTGGCGTGCTCGGCGCGGGCCGTCGGAAAGCTCAGTCCCGGGACGGAGAGGCAGCCCTCGTCGTCCGAACCGTCGTCCTCCGGCATGCCCTTGGGGATCTCCGAGGTGTCCAGCACCGGGTTGATCACGCAGCCGCGCCGGAACTCGCCCGACTCGTCGGGGCAGTCGTAGACGAACAGGCGCAGGTCGCGGCCCACCTGATTCGCCGCCAGGCCCACGCCGTTGGCGGCGTCCATGGTCTCGTACATGTCGGCGATCAGCTCCGACAGCTCCGACACGTCGCCGGTGACGGGGCGGGTCGGATTGTGCAGGACGGGATCGCCGCAGACGACGATGGGCAGGATGGTCATGGGGCAATTCTACGCGGCGGGTTCCGGCCGCCCGGGCGCCCCGTGCTTTAGTGGAGGGATGGACGGGGACGACAGGGACGGGACCAGCGCTGCCGAGGATTTCCTCCGCCGCGCGCTGGCCTTCGAGCGCCGGTGGTCGGCGAGCGTGCGGCGCGGGCCCCGGCAGGCCGGGCGCCGCGAGGAGGCAATCCGCGCCGAGTTCGGCATGGGCGCCGTGCGGTACCACCAGCGCCTGAACCTGCTGCTGGACACCGCAGAGGCGGAGGCCGCGGACCCCGTCACCGTGCACAGGTTGCAGAGGCTTCGCGACGGGTCGGCGTAGGCCAGACGGAGGGTGCGGTGGAGCGGCCGGCGGAGCATCTCTCAACCTTTACTTAACAGTTAGGGGCATTGGTCGTTACGATGGGGGCGTGACCGACGTACATGACCAGAGCAACTTCCCCCGCCCCGGCCGCCACCGCAGCGCCGACGACAGGGACGCAGACCTCCGGGATGCGCCCGCCGACGACTACGACGACGACTTCCGCGAGGACGACCGCGAGGGCCGCCCCGCCGACACCGGCGGCGGCATGCCCCTGCGCGGCCTGGCCATGATCTGCATCTTCATCGGCGTCTGCCTGATGGGCTGGGGCCTCTACGCCTGGACGTCCGGCACCGACGACGACGCGGCCGCTGGTGCCGGCGACGACGGGGTCCGCGCCGAGGCCGGCCAGAACCCGGCGAACGCCCCCGCCGGCGACCCCGCGGATC
>NZ_DURI01000121.1 GCF_012837295.1 Corynebacterium sp.
CGACGACTGAGAATCAAGGACGCAGGTAAAAAGCGATGAAGACCCGCTTCGTGCTCGGGGAAGCCCTCTCCGGATTGACCAAGAACGTGACCATGACGGTGGCGATGATCATCACCACCGCCATCTCGCTGGCGCTGCTGGCGTCGGGCCTGCTGGTCACCGGCATGACCAACGACACCAAGGACCTCTACCTCGACCGCGTCGAGATCCTCATCGAACTCGACGAGGCCATCTCCGCGGAGGACGAGACCTGCGGCTCCGACGCCTGCGCCGAGGTCCGCGAGACCCTCGAGGCCGAAGACGGCGTCGAGCAGGTCACCTACCGCAACCGCCAGCAGAATTACGAGCACTTCGTGACGCTGTTCGAGGACACCGACCCGGCGCTGGTCGCCAACGCCACCCCGGAGTCGCTGCCCGCCGTGCTGCTGGTGCGCCTGGAGGACCCGACCGACGTGTCGCCGCTGGACCCGGTGCGCGACATGGAGCAGGTCGTCCACGTCACGGACCAGCGCGAGGACATCGGCAACGCCGCGTCCAACCTCGACTCGATCCGCAACGCGACGTTCCTCATCGCCGGCATCCAGGCGCTGGCGGCGATCTTCCTCATAGCGAACATGGTGCAGATCGCGGCGTATTCGCGCCGCACCGAGGTCGAGATCATGCGCATGGTCGGCGCGACCCGCTGGTTCACGCAGGCCCCGTTCGTGCTGGAGGCGGTCATCGCCGCGGTCATCGGCGGCGTGCTGGCGGTCGCCGGCCTGTTCGCCGGCAAGGCCGCGGTCATCGACCCCGCCATGCAGGGCCTGTATCAGGCGCAGCTGATCGCGCCGGTGACCAACGCCGACATCTGGCTGGTCGCACCGATCATCGTCGTCGTCGGCGCGCTGTTCGCGGGCATCACGGCGCAGGTGACGCTGCGGTTCTACACGCGGCGGTAGGCGTCGCAAAGCGGCCGCGGCCCCCGGCGAAGGTCACACCCGGGGAGATTCTCGGGAAGGGTGACTCCGGGTAAACTTCCTGTCATGACCAACGACGACGTGCAGCGCCCGCCGAAGCTCAAGAAGAACGCCTACGAGAAGGAGCTCAAGCGCCTGCAGGCCGAGCTCGTCGAGATGCAGCAGTGGGTCGTCGAGACCGGAGCGCGCGTCGTGGTGATCATGGAGGGCCGCGACGCCGCGGGCAAGGGTTCCGCCATCAAGCGCATCACCCAGTACCTGAACCCGCGCACCTGCCGCATCGAGGCGCTGCCGGCGCCGACGTCGCGCGAGTCGGGCCAGTGGTACTTCCAGCGCTACGTGGAGAAGCTGCCGACCGCGGGCGAGATCGTCATCTTCGACCGCTCCTGGTACAACCGCGCCGGCGTTGAGCGCGTCATGGGCTTCTGCACGTCGCAGGAGTACCGCCGCTTCCTGCACCAGGCCCCGATCTTCGAGCGCCTGCTGGTCGAGGACGGCATCATGCTGCGCAAGTACTGGTTCTCGGTGTCGGACGAGGAGCAGGTCAAGCGTTTCGAGTCGCGCCGCGAGGATCCGCTGCGCCGCTGGAAGCTGTCGCCGATGGACCTGGAGTCGATCACCCGCTGGGAGGACTACTCCCGCGCGAAGGACGAGATGTTCATCCACACCGACATTCCGTCGGCCCCCTGGTACACCGTCGAGTCCGAGGACAAGAAGCGTTCGCGCATCAACGTCATCAGCCACCTGCTGTCGACCATTCCGTACGAGCACATCGAGCGCGAGATGCCGACCATCCCGGAGCGCCCGGCGTCCGAGGCGTCCTACGAGCGCCCGCCGCGCACCGAGTTCCGCTACGTCCCCGACGTCGCCCGCAAGCTCGAGGAGGGTGTGGTCAAGGCCGCCAAGAAGGCGAAGAAGGCCAAGGCGGATTCCGGCAAGGCCAAGTCCGGCAAGTCCGACAAGAAGTAATTCGCTTTACGACGCCACGACCGTCCACGCAGCTGCGCGTGGGCGGTCGTTTCGTCGTAAAGCAGTCCCGTGGGGGAGCGGGTGTAGTTTGCGCGAATCACGGTTAACTTTTTGTGGCGGCCGGGTGTGTCGTGTGCCACACTGGTCGGCATGACTGAATCGGTGATCAAGGACGTTTCCGGCCGCACGGGCCGACTGACCCTCAACCGCCCGAAGGCGCTGAACTCGCTGGATCTGGGCATGGTGCGGCACATCAACGAGGCCCTCGACGCGTGGCGCGACGACGACGCCGTCGAGCAGGTCGTCGTCGTGTCCGAGCACCCGAAGGCGTTTTGCGCCGGCGGCGACGTCCGCCAGGTGCGCGACGCGCAGGTCGCGGGCAACTCGGCCGAGGGCGACGCGTTCTTCTCCGAGGAGTACGAGATGAACGCCGCGATCGCGGAGTTCCCGAAGCCGTACGTCGCCGTCATCGACGGCATCGCCATGGGCGGCGGCCTGGGCGTGTCGCTGCACGGTTCGCACCGCGTGGTCACCGAGCGCGCCTCGGCCGCGATGCCGGAGATGGCCATCGGCTTCGTGCCGGACGTGGGCATTTCCTGGTTCTCGCAGCACGTCGACACCGCCTCCGGCCACCCGGAGCCGGCCATCGCCCGTTTCCTGGGGCTGACCGGTTACCGCCTCAACGCCGCCGACCTGCTGTGGGCCGGCTGGGCCACCCACTTCGTGCCGCAGGATTCGCTGGAGAACTTCCTCCGCGCCGTCGACGCCGACGGCATCGAGGCGGCGCTCGACGAGTTCGCCCGGGACCACTCCGAGGCCGGCGAGTCGAACCTCGCCGCGTTCGCGCCGTGCGCGCGCCAGATCTTCGGGTTCGACACGTGGCGCGAGATCGAGAACGCCCTCGACGGCGGCAAGTGCTCCGGCGAGGAGCGCCGCGTGATCAACGACCTGCTGCGTTCGGCCGCCCCGACCTCCCTGGTCGCCGGCGCGGAGCTGTACGCCGCCAACGCCGCCGAGGGCGTCGACCTGCGCACCGGCCTGCGCAACGAGTACGCCATCGGCCGCATCCTGCGCCATGACCCGAACTTCGCCGAGGGCGTCCGCGCGGTGCTGGTGGACAAGGACCGCAACGCACAGTGGCAGCCGAAGACCACCGGCGAGGTCGACGCGACCCCGTACCGCGAGGCCGTCGAGAAGTAGGGGCGGCCAAGCTCTGCGCGCCGCGCATTGGCGGCGACACCGCCCTGGAGCGACCACGCTGCGCCGCTAGACCCCCGCGCGAAATGACCGGCCGCCCCGATGTCCGCATCGGGGCGGCCGTTATGGTTCAGGCATGCCCGAAGGTCATGTCATCCATCGTCTCGCGCGGGATTTGAACGCGCGCTTCGCGGGCCGTCCGCTGTCGGTGACCAGCCCGCAGGGGCGGTTCGCGGCGGAGGCCGCGCTGGTCGACGGCCATGAACTCGCCCATGCCGAAGCGTGGGGCAAGCATCTGTTCGTGGAGTTCGACGTGCCGCGGCCCGACAACATCATCCACATCCACCTGGGGTTGATCGGGCACCTGAAGTTCGAGGGGCCCGATGACGTCGCCGGCCAGGTGCGGCTGCACGTCTCCAACGGCGAGGAATCCGCGAATCTGCGCGGCCCCCAGTGGTGCCGGTTGATCACCGACGAGGTGCGGTCGGCGGCGATCGCGAAGGTGGGGGAGGACCCGCTGCGCGGCGACGCCGAACCCGGCGCGATCGTCGATCGCGTGCGCCGGTCGCGCCGGCCCATCGGCGCGCTGCTGGTCGACCAGAAGCTCTACGCCGGGGTGGGCAGCATCTACCGGACCGAGACCCTGTTCCGGTTGGGCATCCACCCGTTGACCCCGGGTGCCGCGCTGGACGCGGGGACCCTCGGCGACATGTGGGACGATCTGCGCGAATTGATGGAGGACGGCGTCCGCGTCGGCCGCATCGACACCGTCCGGCCCGAGCACATGCCGGAGGCGATGGGCCGGGAGCCGCGCGCCGACGACCATGGCGGCGAGGTCTACGTCTACCGCCGCACCGGCCGGCCGTGCCACGTCTGCGGAACCCCGGTGGCGGAGACGCCCATCGAGTCCCGGCGCGTTTTCTACTGCCCGACCTGCCAGCCGGTCTGACTGGCCCCGGTCTGGGCCCCGGCTCACCTACCGGTGCCGCCCGCCGGGCTGGGCGAAGTCGTCGGCGATCATTGCGGCGAGCTCCCGGTACGCCAGCCGCGTCGCGGGCTTGAGCAGCTCGATGTCTATGTCCGCGCCGCGGGCGACGTGCGGGTCGTGCGGGATCACCTGCACCGCACGGCATCGTTGGCCGAACAGGTCCCGCAGCGATTCCGCGTCGACGCCGACGTCGGTGAGCTGGTTGACCACCACGACCGTGGACGACACCAGGTCCGCCCAGCCGTGAGCGGAGAGCCAGTCGAGGGTCGCCCACGCGGACCTCGCGCCGTCCAGAGCGGGCGTCGCCACGAGCACCAGGCAGTTCGCCTGCGCCAGGATCGACCCCACCGCGCCATGGACGATTCCGGTTCCGCAGTCGGTGAGCAGGATGTTGTAGTGCCGTCGCAGGATGTCCAGCGTGCGGTCGTAATCGATGGCGGAAAACGCCTCGCTTATCGACGGATCCCGCTCACTGCCCAGCACCTCCAACCGGGAAGGGGCCTGGGTCGTGTA
>NZ_DURI01000122.1 GCF_012837295.1 Corynebacterium sp.
AACAACCCGCGGCGCTGCCCCGGAGGCGGCGGCAATTCGGCCGCGACCAGCCCCGGGGCGTCCGGCAAAGCGCGGACCTGGACGCCATGCGAGACGCCGGAGAACAGCTCGCCGCTGTCGACCCACACCTCGCCGCGCAGGCCGCCGCGCGAGGACGTGCCCTCGATGCCCGGCTCCGTGAGCAGCGCGAATCCCACGATCGCCTGGCCGGTGTCGTCGCGGATCAGCGGCACCGGGCGGACGGGGCGCGTCTCGGCATCGGCCATGGACAGGCCGAACTCGCCGGCGCCCGCGGAATCCGAATCGCCGACGAGCCCCCAGTTCCGGGCCGCCGGCGACGGCGCGGTGGGCACGTGCGCGACTTCGAACCACAGCAGATTGCGCCGCATCAGGTGCGTGACCACGGCCGCCAGCGACGCGTCCGGCCCGACGACGATCACCCGCACCGGCTCGCTCGGCCGCTGCTCCGCGCGCCGCGGGGCGCCGAGGTGGGGGACTTCCTTGCCCTTGGCGATCTCGTCGGGCGTGGGGTTGTCGTCGTGGGGCAGGACCTGCTTTGCGACGTCGTCGAGGAACGCCAGGTCGCGCCTGCCGGGGAGGAGGGGCATGTCGCCGACACCGCAACGCAACGTCAAAATCCGCATGCGACTACACTAGCCGGGGGTTTATCAACCGACTTGTTGGAGTGAATGACATGGCCGCAATCATCGTGGTGGGCGCCCAGTGGGGCGACGAGGGCAAGGGCAAGGCGACCGACATCCTCGGCGGCCGCGTCGATTACGTGGTCAAGCCCAACGGCGGCAACAACGCCGGCCACACGGTCGTCGTCGGCGGCGAGAAGTACGAGCTCAAGCTCCTTCCCGCCGGCGTGCTGTCCGAGAACGCCACGCCGATGATCGGCAACGGCTGCGTGGTCAACCTGGAGGCGCTGTTCGAGGAGATCGACGGCCTCGAGGCCCGCGGTGCAGACACCTCCAAGCTGCGCATTTCCGGCAACGCCCACATGGTCGCGCCGTACCACCAGACCCTCGACCGCGTCACCGAGCGGTTCCTGGGCAAGCGCGCCATCGGCACCACCGGCCGCGGCATCGGCCCGACGTACGCCGACAAGGTCGGCCGCGTGGGCCTGCGCGTGCAGGACATCTTCGACGAGTCGATCCTGCGCCAGAAGATCGAGGCGGCGCTGCACCAGAAGAACCAGATCCTGGTGAAGCTGTACAACCGCCGAGCCATCGAGACCGACCGCATCTTCGAGTACTTCATGTCCTACGCGGACCGCCTGAAGCCGATGGTCGTCGATTCGGCGTTCGTGCTCAACGAGGCCCTCGACGCCGGCAAGCACGTGCTCATGGAGGGCGGCCAGGCGACGATGCTCGACGTCGACCACGGCACTTACCCGTTCGTGACCTCCTCGAACCCGACGTCGGGCGGCGCGTGCGTCGGCGCGGGCATCGGCCCGACGAAGATCACGTCGACGCTGGGCATCATCAAGGCGTACACCACCCGCGTCGGTGCGGGCCCGTTCCCCACGGAGCTGTTCGACAAGTGGGGTGAGTTCCTGCAGACCACCGGCGGCGAGGTCGGCGTCAACACCGGCCGCCTGCGCCGCTGCGGCTGGTACGACTCCGTCCTGGCCCGTTACGCCTCCCGCGTCAACGGCTTCACGGACCTGTTCGTGACCAAGCTCGACGTGCTCACCGGCATCGGCGAGATTCCGATCTGCGTGGCATACGACGTCGACGGCGTGCGCCACGACGAGATGCCGCTGACGCAGTCGGAGTTCCACCACGCCACCCCGATTTACGAGACCATGCCCGCCTGGGACGAGGACATCACCGGCTGCACCACGGTCGAGGAGCTGCCGGAGAAGGCCCGCGATTACCTCGCGCGCCTGGAGGAGCTGTCAGGTTGCCGCATCTCCTACGTCGGCGTCGGCCCGGGCCGCGACCAGACGATCGTCATCAACGACCTGCTGGCCTAGCTTTCGCCCAGCCACGCGGCGGCGGCCACGACGATGGCCTCCGTCCCGCGGTCGAGGGTGGGGTGGATGTCCGGCGCGAACTTCGGCGAGTGGTTGCCGGGCGCGCCGGGCTCGGCGAATCCGCCGAGGCCCCAGTAGCAGTAGGGGGAGCCGAAGGCGTCGGGGATGATGGAGAAATCCTCGGACGCCGGGACGCGGTCCATGTCGACCGACCCGTCGCCGAAGTACTCGTCGAAGGCGCCGCGCACGGTGGCGCAGGCGCCGGCGTCGTTGAGGGTCAGCGGGTAGCGGTCGTAGTAGCGGAATTCGGGCTCCTTTGGGGAGCGGGCGGCCTCGCACTCGGCGCGGACGATGCGCTCGATGCCGGCGTGCAGCTGGTCGGCGACCTCGGCGCTGTATGCGCGCGTGTTCAGCTGCAGGGTGACGGAGTCCGGGATGATGTTGGATTTCGTGCCGCCGTGGATGGACCCGACGGTGATCACCGCGGTCTCGGTCGGCGGGACCTCGCGGGAGACGATGGTCTGCAGGCGCGTGACGATGGTCGACGCCAGCACGATCGGGTCGACGCCCAGGTGCGGCATCGAGCCGTGGGAGCCGGCGCCGTGGACGACGATTTCGATGGACGACGCCGTCGACAGGACCGGGCCGGGGCGGGTGCCCACGCAGCCGCCGGGCACGGTGCCCAGCACATGCTGCGCCAGGACGACGTCGGGCTTCGGCAGCTTGTCGACGAGCCCGCCGTCGACCATGTCCCTCGCGCCCGACGCGGTTTCCTCGCCGGGCTGGAAGATCGCCAGGAAGGTGCCCGACCAGGCGTCCCGGTGCTTGGCCAGCTGTTCGACGGCGCCGAGCAGCGCCATGACGTGCACGTCGTGGCCGCAGGAATGGGCGACGGGGGTTTCGGCGCCGGTGTTCTCGTCGACCTGGGTGAAGGTGGATGCGTAGGGCTTGCCGGACTCCTCCTTCATGGGCAGGCCGTCGAAGTCCGCGCGCGCCGCGACGACGGGGCCGTCGCCGTTGCCGATGACGCCGACCATGCCGGTGGCGCCGACCTTGACCACCTCGACGCCGAGGTCGTCGAGCAGCTCGGCGATCCGCGCCGACGTCCAGTGCTCCTGCATTGACAGCTCGGGGTGCCGGTGGAACTCGATGTACTGCGCATCCCGCGCATCCCGCGTCTCCGCGAGGTCGGCGAGGATGGCGGCTGCCGCAGTGCTCATTGCTGCTCCTTGGTCGTCGGGTGCCTTCGCCCTCGACGCTATCGTGTCGGCATGGCCAACTCCGCGAAGAAGCGCCTCGTCGCCGACGTCGACACGGGCATCGACGACATGCTCGCCCTGATCTACCTCGCCGGTCTGCACCGCGCCGGCGAGATCGACCTCGCGGCCGTCACCGCGACGGCCGGCAACACCACGGTGTGCCAGGCGGCGCGCAATTCCCGCTGGATCCTCGACTTCTGCGGTTGTCGGGACGTCCCCGTCGCCGCGGGTTTCGGCGCGCCGCTGAAGGTCCCGCTGACCACGACCCCGGAGACCCACGGCGAGTTCGGCCTCGGTTTCGCCCGGCCCCCGTCGGTCGCCGCCTGCGACGCCACGGGCGCCGCGCCGGGCGCCTGGCGGCGGGCGCTTGACGACGGCCCGGCCGACCTCCTGATCACCGGCCCCTTGACCACGGCCGCCCGGTTCCCGGAGCTCGCGGCGGCGTTCGAGTCCGTCACCGTCATGGGCGGAGCCGTCGACCATCCCGGCAACACGACCCCAACCGCCGAGTGGAACTTCTGGGTCGACCCCGATGCCGTCGCCGCCGTCTTCGAGCCGTCGCAGCAGCCCTTGACGCTCTGCCCGCTGGACGTCACGGAGACCATCATCGTGCGTCCGGAGGACGTAGAGCGGTGGGCCATCCCGGGAGAGCTCGGCGGCGTCGTCGCCGACGCCCTGCGCTTCTACTTCGGCTTCCACCGCGGCCAGGGCATCGGCTACCTCGCCCAGGTCCACGACCTTTTCGCGGCGATGGTCGCGTGCCGCACGGTGGACGTCGACGTCGCGCCCATGACGCTGCGCGCCGTCGCCTGCGACCGTGGCGCGGTGTCGCGCGCTGATGGGGGAGAGGGCGAGGGGCGGGAGGTGGGCGTCGTCAAGCACGTCGACCCCGCCCGCGTGCACGCCGAGTTCGACCGCGCCCTCGGCCTAGGATGGACCTGACGCGAGCCGACGAACCAGGAGAATCCCCATGCTGACCCCCGCCTCCACCGGAACCCCGTACACCGACGGCGCGACGCGCGTGCTGCTGCTCGGCTCCGGCGAGCTGGGCAAGGAGGTCGCCATCGCGTTCCAGCGCCTCGGCGTCGAGGTGCACGCCGCCGACCGGTACGCCCACGCGCCGGCTCATCAGGTGG
>NZ_DURI01000123.1 GCF_012837295.1 Corynebacterium sp.
CGGCGTCGGTGGTGACCTCCATGGCCACGTCCGAGGCGAACGTCTTGGCGGCGGCGGCCATCAGGCCGATCTTGGAGCCGCCGTCGGCGGAACCACGCTCGGCGTTGGCGGCGGCGGTGTAGACCATCAGGCGCGCGGCCTCGATCTTGGTGCGCATGTCGGCCAGCATGAACTGGGTGTTCTGGAAGGCCGAGATCGGCTTGCCGAACTGCTCGCGCTCCAGCACGTAGCCCACCGCGTACTCGTACGCGCCCTGCGCCAGACCCAGCGCCTGCGCACCGATGGTCGGGCGGGTGTGGTCGAGGGTCTCCAGGGCGGTCTTGAAGCCGGTGCCCTCCTCGCCGATCATGCGGTCGGCGGGGATGCGGCAGTCCTCGAAGTAGAGCTCGGCCGTCGGCGAGCCCTTGATGCCCATCTTCTTCTCCAGGCCGCCGACGCGGAAGCCCTCGTCGTCGGAGCGCACCATGAACGCGGAGATGCCGTTGGCGCCCTTCTCCGGGTCGGTGACGGCCATGACGGTGTACCACAGCGACTTGCCGCCGTTGGTGATGAAGCACTTGGAGCCGTTGAGCACCCACGAGTCGCCGTCGCGGACGGCGCGGGTCTTCATGGCGCCGGCGTCGGAACCGGCCTCGCGCTCGGTGAGGGCGTAGGACGCCATCGCGCCGTTGGCGATGTCCGGCAGCACCTGCTGCTTCAGCTCCTCGGAGCCCTTGAGGATCAGGCCCATGGTGCCGAGCTTGTTCACGGCCGGGATCAGCGAGGCGGAGCCGCAGACGCGGGCGATTTCCTCGATGACGATGGTCGCCGCGACGGAGTCGCCGCCCTGGCCGCCGTACTCCTCGGGGATGTGGATGGCGTTGAAGCCGGCGGCGTTGAGCGCGTCGAGGGCCTCCTGCGGGAAGCGCTCGTTCTCGTCCACGTCGGCCGCGTGAGGGGCGATCTCCTTGTCGGCGAGATCGCGGATGACGGCACGCAGCTCCTGGTGCTCTTCGGGCAGCTGGAACAGGTCGAATCCGGGGGTGAGTGCCATTGGGGAGTTCCTCCGTGCGGTTGTTTCGGTTGGTCGATCTCCGAGCATAACGATTAACGACGGTTAACGGGGCCGTTTTCGTGGCGCAGGTCACCCCCGAGGGGGACTTTTGGTTTGCGACGCCCACGTCCACGCCGACGGCTCCCCCATCAGCCAGGTGCCGAAGATCGTTCCGCCGACGGCGACGCCGGGTGCCGACCACCAGGTGCCCAGGGCAAGGAATTCGCGCAGCATCGACGTCGCCCAATACTGCGGGGGCGTCGGGGATCCTTCGATGCGCCATGCGGCGTGGCCGGCCCGGCGCGCCAGCGAACCGGTGCGGAAGACGTGGAAGTCGCTGGTGACCACCGTGACGGGGCCCCGGTCGACCATCGGCGCGGCATTGGCCAGGTTCTCCAGCGTGGACGTGGACAGCGCTTCGAGCCGGATGTCGTCCAGCCCTCGCCCACGCAGCCAATCGGCCATCACCTCGGCCTCCGACGGTCCGCCGTCTTCGCCGACTCCCCCGCAGCAGATGACCGTGGCGGGTTCGGTGGTCCGGCGCGCGACCTCCTCGGCCTTCTCCAACCGGTAGCGCAGCAGCGTCGACGGCCGCCCATCGCGCAGGGCGCACCCCAGGACTATGACGGTGCCCGCCGCCCCGCGGTCGCGCCGCGCCCACGTGCGCCGCGCCACGTCGAAGACCGGCAGCATCACGCCCGGCGCGGCCAGCGCGGACAACGCCAGCGCCGAACCGACCTCGGCGGGAGAAGGGAATGATCGGCGTCCCCGCGCCACCACGGATGCGGCGGACACCGTGCCCGCACCGTAGAAGACGCCCGCCGCGGGCAGGCCCCACGCCGGAGGCCTGCGATTGGGCAGCTTCGGCGGGCGCATCAGCGGATCCCGCCACGCCACGATGCCGCCGACCGTCAACGTCGCCGCCATCAGGCACCCCGGAACCGCGGCGAGGGCGGCGAAGACCGGCCTCCCCCACCGTGTGCCCGTGCGAGGTGGGCGCCGGGACGTCGTCAAGCGGACCATGGCCCCACGGTAACCCAGCCCCCGGATCGGCCCGCGCCCGTTCGAACGCCGGCCGCGAGTGATCCGGGGAGGCGCATAGGATCGTCGGCATGACGGACACGGATCGTTTCATCGCCCCCACCGGGCGCACCGGCGACGAATGGGTCGCGTGGCTCGACGAGCGCGGGGCGCGGGACATGGGGCACGCGGAGATCGCGAAGCTGCTGTTGCCCGAAATCACTGCGGCGGACGGCGAACTCGGCGACGGGTCGAAATCGTCGAACCCGGCCTGGTGGGCGCAGGGCGTCACCGTCCATTACGAGCAGGCGATCGGCCGCCGAGCCGTGGGCCAGCGCTGCGACGGCGCGTGGTCGGCGTCGGCGTCGAAGACGTTGCCCGGCGACATGGACCAGGTGCGCGACCGCTTCGCCGAGCACATGACCGGCGTCTTCGCCGACCGCGGCGGCCTGCATCCAGGCGCCGACGGCGCCCCGGTCATCGCCGACGACGAGCCGAAGCAGTCAGACACCGAAAAGTGGCGCTACTGGCGCTGCCCCATGGCCGACGGCTCCCGCATCGCCGTCACCGTCCAGACCAAGGCCCCGGGCAAGGACGGCGCCGTGAAGTCGACGTTGGCGGTCAACCACGACTCGCTTGCCGACGAAGCCGCCCGCGACCGCGTCAAGGCCTGGTGGAAGGACGTGCTCGCCGATCTCGCGGCCGCCATGAAGTAGCCCCCGCTACCGCGGCCGCACGGTCCAATCGGCCAGCGAACGAGGATCGTGGCGGGCGATGTGCGCGTCCTCCTGCGCCGCCCACATGCGCCAATGCCCGCGGAAATACGGGTCGCGGGCCATGGCGCGGGCGAAGCGGGTTGGCTCGTCGAGCTCGACCCACGCTCCCCACGCCTCGCCGTCGCCGATGGCCCGGGCCGCGGCGAGGTTGTCGGCCGTCAGTGCGCCGCACCCCTCGATGATGAGGGAACGCGCGGGCGCTCCCCCGCCACGATGCGAGGAGGCTGCGGCCGCGGGCGGCCCCGACGGCTCCGCACCTGCGCGACCCGGGGCAGGCGCAGTGAACTCCGACAGGTCCACCCACTCCGCCCAATCGTTCGCGTGCCAATCCCAGCGGCGGAACCCGGCCCCCTCGGGGTCGAGCATCGAATCGGCCACCGCGTCGGACGCGGCCGCCAATCCACCCCACCCGGGATACGCGTCCTCGAGATGGACCACGGGCCACCCCAGGACGTCGTGAAGCTTCCCCGCGAACGTGGTCTTGCCGGACCCCGACCGGCCATCGACGAGCAGGATCACGCGACCCCCAGGAACCGGAACTCGCCGGTCCACACGGCGATGCCCAGCGACGCCGCGGCGATGAGCGCGCAAACGGCCAGCACCGCCCATTCGCGGCCGCCGAACGTCGACTCGCGGGCCCACGTGCGCTTGCCGGGAGCGCCGAAACCGCGGGCCTCCATGGCCGTCGACAGCTTCGTGCCGCGGCGCAGCGCGAACACCAGCAGCGCGAAGACCTGGCCGAACAGCCGCTTGATCCGCCCATGATCACCCAGGCCCCGCGCCCGCCGGGCACGGGTCAGCGCCCGCCAATCGTCGAGGAACAGGGTGATCAGCCGGACGCCGGCCACCGACGCCAACACGAACCGCGACGGCAGCTTGAGCACCTGCGACAGCCCGTCGCCCAGATCCGTCGGATCGATGTCGGCGGTGAGCACCACCACCGGCAGCCCCACGGCCAGCACGCGCACGGTGATGGCGATGGCGAGGGCGATGGAGTTGTCGGTGACCGTCGCCAAAAGGAAGGAGAAGTATTCGCGGCCCTCGGGATTGCCGTACAACAGCATCGAGATGCCCGACACCGGCGCTGCCAGCAGAATCGGCCACCCGCGCCGCACCAGCCGCCGCGGCCCGACCCCGCACAGCGGCGCGGCGACGAGCGTGCACGCCAGCGCCACCGCCGCCGACACCCAGTCGATGGACAGCAGCAGAGGGGTCGTCATCAGCACCAGACCCAGGAGCTTGGCGACGGGGTTGACGTTCCCGATCAGATTCACCGCGCACCCACCTCCGCCAGATCGACGACGTGGTCGCCCATCGCCGCGACGACGAGCGGATCGTGGGTGATGGAGACGACCGTGACCCCGTCGTCGACGAGCCGGCGCAGCATCCGCAGCAGCTCTGCGAACGTGCGGCGGTCCTGGCCGAAGGTCGGCTCGTCGAGGATGACCATCGACGGGGCCGTCGACAGGACGGTGGCCACCGACAGACGGCGCTTCTCACCGCCGGACAACGTGAACGGGTTCGCGCCGGCCAGATGGGTCAACCGCAGGCGGGCGAGGAGCTCGTCGACGCGCTCGGCGGCGTCGGGATCCTTGAGCAGCGTCGGGCCGAGCTCCAATTCCTCGCGCACCGTTGGGGTGACGAACTGGTGCTCGGGCGCCTGGAAGACGCTGCCGATGCGCTGCGCCAATTGCTTCGACTTCCACGTCATCGGGTCCGGGCCGGCGCCGCGGGCGATCTCGTCCGAGGCGATGACCGCGCCGCCCATCGGCTCGAGCAGTCCGCCCATGGTCAATGCCAGCGTCGACTTGCCCGAGCCGTTGGGGCCCACGATGCACGTCGACGCCGCCAGCGGCACCGACGCGGTGATCCCCCGGCGAACCGGTTCCCCGTCGCCGCCGTAGCCGATGGCCAGGCGCTCGAGCAGCAGCGCCGCCGTCGCCGATGTCGGCACCGGTTGCGCTGCGCCCACCTGCGGCGGCGGCCCCGGCAACCACACGCCCGCGGCCCGCAGGAACTCGCCGTGGCGGGCGAGGACGTCGGCGGGGGCGCCATCGGCGATGACGGTGGAGCCGGAATCGTC
>NZ_DURI01000124.1 GCF_012837295.1 Corynebacterium sp.
ACGACGCCTGCACCGGCTACATCGTGCAGCTGCCGCTGCCGAAGCACCTCGACGAGAACCGCATCCTGGGCCTCATCGACCCGGACAAGGACGCCGACGGCCTGCACCCGGTGAACCTGGGCAAGCTCGTGCTCAACGAGCCCGCCCCGCTGCCGTGCACCCCGAACGGGTCGATCCACCTGCTGCGCCGCTTCGGCGTGGAGCTGGCCGGCGCGAAGGTGTGCGTCATCGGCCGCGGCGTCACGGTGGGCCGGCCGATCGGCCTGATGCTCACCCGCCGCAGCGAGAACTCCACGGTCACCCTGTGCCACACGGGCACGAAGGATCTGGCGGCGGAGACGAAGCAGGCGGACATCATCATCGCCGCGGCGGGCAAGCCGCACATGCTCACCGCCGACATGGTCAAGCCGGGTGCCGCGGTCCTCGACGTGGGCGTGTCCCGCCTCGACGGCAAGCTCGCCGGCGACGTCCACCCCGACGTCTGGGAGGTCGCCGGGGCCGTGTCCCCGAACCCGGGCGGCGTCGGCCCGCTCACGCGCGCCTTCTTGGTGCGCAACGTCGTCGAGCGCGCCGAGCGCCTGGCGGGCCTGTAGGGGGTTCGCTTGACGACGCCGCGCCACGACCGTTCACCCCGCCCGTCCGAGGGTGGGGCGGTGCGGTTCGGCGCGCGCGAAATCGCGAGACGCGCGGACCCCGGGAAGCTGCCCGACCCGAAGGTCAACCCCCATACTCCGGATGAGCCGGCGCCGGGGGAGCAGTGGTCCGAGCGCACCCGGTGGGTGCTGTTCGGGCTGCTGTTCTTCGGGCTGGGCGCGTCGCTGGTGTTCCTCGGGTTGGAGCGGTGGCGGCGGGCGACGTTCATGCTCGGGCTGACGATGATGTACCTGGGCGTGCTGCGGCAGTACCTGCCGGATTCGCTGCTCGGCGTCTTCAGCGTGCGGTCCCGCAAATTCGACCTGTGGTTCTGCCTGCTCATCGGCGGCGGCATGGTGTTCCTGGCCAGCTCCGTGGACGCGTTGGGGAGCTGATCGACGTGAACACGGATCGCATGGAACCTGTGGAGGGGGAGAACTGCGCCGTCTCCGGGCGCCGCGGCCCCTGCCCGGGACGGGCGCCGCTGATCGCCTACACGTGGCTGGCGTGCGTGCTCGTGCCGGTGGCCGTGTACGTCATCGCCTCCGGCATCCCGGTCGACGACACCGCGGGCATGCTGGTCATGTACATGTGGTTGCCGTCGTTCGTGCTGTCCAACGGAATGCTGGCGGTGTACATCGGGCAGATCCCGCCGCGCATCATGCGGCCGGCGCGCTGCCTGGTCATGTGGTTGTTCGTCCTGGCCTTCCACGCCGTGTTCATCGCAGGTGCGGTCATGCGCGTCGAGCACGAGATAGCCGGCCTGGCGGCGAAAGCCGCGTTCTTCGGCACCGTCGGCGCCTACGCCGTCACCATGGCGGTGGTCGTGGCGAACATCCGGGCGGGCCAGCCGTCGTAAAGCGGTCCGTTCCAGACGGACGTTCGCCGGATTCCGGCCGCTAGACCTCGGCCGCGAGGAAACCGCGGACGATGCCGTCGACGCGCTCGAACTCGGTGAGGAACCCGTCGTGGCCGACGGCCGACTCGATCTTCTCCAGACCCATGCAATTGCCCAGGTTCCGGGCCAGGTGCTCCTGCTGGTGGAAGGGGTACAGGATGTCGGTGTCGACGCCCGCGACGAGCGTGGGCACCGTCGACGCGGCCAGGGCGTCGTTCATGCCGCCGCGGCCGCGCCCGATGTCGTGGCGGTTGAGGGTGTCGGTGAGCACGACGTAGGAGCCGGCGTCGAAGCGGGCGGCGAGCTTGTCGGCCTGGTGGTCGAGGTAGCTCTCCACCTGGAAGCGGTCGCCGGTGCGCATCGGGCCCAGCGGATTCTCGCCCGGCTGGGCGGCCGTGCCGAAGCGGTCGTCCATCTCCAGCTCGCCGCGGTACGTCAGGTGCGCGACCCTGCGGGCGAAACCGAGTCCGTTGACCGGCTTGTCACCGGTGGCGTAGTAGTCGCCGCCGTGCCACGCGGGGTCATTCTCGATGAACTGGATCTGCGCGGACTGGATGCCGATCTGCCAGGCGCTGGCGCGGGCGCCGACGCACAGCACCAGCGCGCGGCCGACCTCGTCGGGGTGCATCAGCGACCACTCCAGGGTGCGCGCGCCGCCCAGCGAACCGCCGAGGACGGCCACGATCGATTCGATGCCGATCGCCCGCAGCGCCATGCGCTCGACGGTGACGGTGTCGCGCACCGAAATCGCCGGGAACCGCGACCCCCACGCGCCGCCGTCCGGGTGCTCCGACGAGGGGCCCGTCGTGCCGCGGCAGCCGCCGATGACGTTCGTGCAGATGATGCAGAACCGGTCGGTGTCCAGGGCGCGGCCCGAGCCGATCATGCCGTTCCACCAGCCCGCCGTCGGATGTTCCTCGTCGCACGGGCCGGACGCGTGCGCGTCGCCCGTCAGTGCGTGCTGCAGCAGAATGACGTTCGACGCGTCGGCGTTGAGGCGCCCCCATCGCTCGTAGGCGACGGTGACGTCCTGGATCGTGGCGCCGGCCTCGGTGGTGACGTCGCCGATCTGGACGTACCCGGGCCGGCCTTCGGGCGGGAGAGTGATGTTCATCAGGTCAAAGACTACTTGGTCTAGGGGGCCCCGGGAAGCATCGGCTCAGGCCCCGTGCCCCCTCGCGGAACCGCCCGCGTTGTCGTCTGCGACCGCCAGTCGGGCCAGTTGCTTGTCGACGAGGGCCCGCCCGCGTTCGGCGGTCATCCGGTCCGGTTCAGTGAGGCGGGCCACGGCGATGCCGTCGAGCGTCGCCAGCAGCAGCGCCGCCTCCTCCGCATCGCCCACTGCGGCGGCGAGGTTGTCCTCCACCTGCTGCCACGCCTCGCGGTACCCGGGGGCGGCCGGGCCGCCCGTGGCGGCGATGCCGGCGAAGGCCATCCATGCCGCCGTGGCCTCCCGCGTCCGTTCCGAATCGTCGGCGCAGCCCGCCAGCAGGTGACAGGCGGCGCGGAAACGCTCGGTGGGGGAGCCGATTCCGGTGACCGTCGCCTCGAGCGTTTCCCGGAACAATTCTGCCGTGTGCTCGTAGGCGGCGGCGATGAGTTCGTCGCGCGTCTTGAAGTGGTGCTGCACCGCACCGGCCGACAATCCCGCCTCCGTGGCGACCTTGCGCACGGTGGCGTGTTCCGCGCCCCGGTTGGCGAGGAGGGACGTCGCGGCGTCGAGAATCTGTTCTCGAGTCGTGGCGGAGTCCCTGGTCATGCTCCTACCGTAGGCTGTGACCGCGAAAAAATACAACCGTATTGACGGCGCCGGAAATCAGTTGCATAATGGCTCAAAACCATACGAACGTATTGGAGAAGGGCCATGAACGACATCTCGCGCACCAACGACCCGTCCACCGACGCCGTGCCCGTCGCGGCCTCATTCGTCGGCGGCTCCCGCCGTCTCTCCGATTCGGAACGGGCCACCGCGCTGGACGCACTCGGGGCCCACCTGACCGAGGGGCGGATCGACGTCGCCGAGTTCGACGACCGATCCGCCGTCGTCGCCGGTGCGACCCGCGAATCCGACTTGCATCCCGCCTTCGAGGGGCTGGGCGGGCTGCCCGCGGCGTTGGCGCCCAAGGAGTCCCCGGACGCCGAGCTGGAGCGGATCCGCTCCCGCGGGCGCGTCGTGGAGAACATCGACTGGATCGGCGTGGCGCTGGCCATCGGTCTCGGCGCCCTGTTCATGGCCACGGGTTGGGCCCCGCCCGGATTCGCGTTGCTGGCCATCGCAGTGTGCTCCATCGGCGGTCGCATCGTGTTCGACTTCGACGAGGACACCGAATACGAGGCCCTGAAGAAGGCCGACCGCCGCAAGCGCCTCGACCGCATCGAGGGCGCCCGCGATCCGGGGGCCGGTGTTTAATCGGGGTCATGCCCGCATCTCCCACCCCGGATCCGTTGGGCCGGTTCACCCCATCGGTCGCGACCTGGTTCCGCGACGTCTTCGCCGAGCCGACGGAGGTCCAGGTCGGCGCGTGGAAGGCGATTTCCGGGGGCGAGAATGCCCTCGTCGTGGCACCGACCGGCTCCGGCAAGACGCTGGCGGCGTTCCTGTGGGCCATCGATTCGCTGGTCGCCGGGCACGGGGCGGGCGGGGATTCGTCGGGCGGCTCATCGGCCCCGGGGAAGGCCGACCGCGGTTCGTCCGACCGCGGCGTGCGGGTGCTCTACATTTCCCCGCTCAAGGCCCTCGGCGTCGACGTGGAGAACAACCTCCGGGCGCCGCTGACCGGCATCAACCGCGTCGCGGCCCGGCTGGGGCGGGAGCCCGCGGAGGTGTCCGTGGCGGTCCGGTCGGGCGACACGACGCCGTCCGAGCGTGCGCGGCAGGTCCGCAACCCACCGGACATCCTCATCACGACGCCGGAGTCGCTGTACCTGCTGCTGACGTCGAAGGCGCGCGAGGTTTTGGGCACGGTCGACACGGTCATCGTCGATGAGATTCACGCGTTGGCGGGGACGAAGAGGGGAGTCCATCTCGCTCTGAGCCTCGAGCGCCTGGAGCGCCTGGCCGGCCGGGAAATCCAGCGCATCGGTTTGTCGGCGACCGTCCGCCCGCTGAAAACCGTGGCGCAGTTCCTCGGCGGTGCCCGTCCCGTCGAGATCATCGATCCGCCGTCCCGGAAGGAGTGGGAGCTCCGGGTCCGCGTGTCGGTCGAGGACATGTCCGACCTGCAGGATCAGCCGGTCCAGGCCCGCGATTCGCTTTTCGACGGCCCCCCGCTCGACTCATTTGATCTGCAAGACACGAAGGAACCAACGGACCCCCAAGACCCTCTCGCCGCCCCCGAATCCGCGCTGCCCCCTGGCGCCAGGGAATCCGCGCTGCCGACGCAGTCGTCGATCTGGCCCCACATCGAGGAGCAGGTCTACGACGAGATCGCGGGCCACCGGTCGACGCTGGTGTTCGTCAACTCCCGCCGCACCGCCGAGCGCCTGACCAGCCGGCTCAACGAGCTCCACGCCCTGCGCCATGATCCGGAGTCGCTGTCTCCGGAGCTGCGCCGCCCGCCGGCGCAGATCATGAAGGCGACGGACGTCGCCGGCACCGCCCCCGCGGCCTTCGCCCGCGCCCACCATGGGTCGGTGTCGAAGGACGAGCGCGCCACCATCGAGTCGATGCTCAAGGAGGGCACGCTGCGCGCGGTGGTCTGCACCAGCTCCCTGGAGCTGGGCATCGACATGGGCGCGGTGGAGAAGGTCATCCAGGTCGAGTCCCCGCCGTCGGTCGCATCGGGCCTGCAGCGGGTGGGCCGCGCCGGGCATGTGGTGGGGGCGGTGTCGAAGGGCACGTTCTACCCGAAGCATCGCGCGGATCTGCTCCAGACGGCGGTGGTCGTCGACCGCATGCGGGAGGGGCTCATCGAGGAACTCCACGTGCCCGCGAACGCACTCGACGTGCTGGCCCAGCACACGGTCGCGGCGGTGGCGATGGATGACCTCGCCGCCGACGACTGGTTCGACGCGGTCACCGCCGCCCACCCGTACCGAGAGCTGTCCCGCGGGCTTTTCGACGCCGTCATCGACCTCGTCTCCGGCGTCTATCCGTCGACGGACTTCGCCGAACTGCGGCCGCGCGTGGTCTACGACCGCATCACCGGCGTGCTCTCGGCCAGGCCGGGCGCCCAGCGCACCGCGGTCATCAACGGCGGCACGATCCCGGATCGCGGCATGTTCGGGGTCTTCCTCGCCGGCGGCGGTGACGGGGCGCCGCGCCGCGTCGGCGAGCTCGACGAGGAGATGGTCTACGAGTCCCGCGTCGGCGACGTCTTCACCCTCGGCGCCTCCAGTTGGCGGATCGCGGAGATCGATCGCGATCGCGTCCTGGTCACGCCCGCTCCCGGGCACACGGGGCGCTTGCCGTTCTGGACGGGCGATCAGCCGGGGCGTCCCGCGGAGCTGGGCCGGGCGCTGGGTGCTTTTCGACGTCTCGCCGCAGCCGATGACTCCGTCCTCGAGGGGCTCGGCCTGGACGAGTGGGCCCGCGGCAACCTCGCCGCGTATTTGAAGGACCAGGCGCAGGCCACCGGGCTGATCCCCGACGAGAAGACGCTGGTGCTGGAGCGTTTCCGCGATGAGCTCGGCGACTGGCGCGTCGTCCTGCACAGTCCCTACGGCAGGGGCGTCAACGCCGCGTGGGCCCTGGCCGTCGGCGCGAAGTTCTCGGAGGCCACGGGGATGGACGCGCAACCGGTGGCCTCCGACGACGGCATCGTGCTGCGGATCCCGGATTCGGCCTCGGAGCCGTCGTCGGACCTGTTCCTCATCGACGCCGGCGAGGTCGAGTCGATCGTCGCCGAGCAGGTCGGCAATTCCGCGCTCTTCGCCTCCCGGTTCAGGGAGTGCGCGGCCCGCGCCCTGCTGCTGCCCAGCCGCAATCCCGGCAAGAGGGCGCCGTTGTGGCAGCAGCGGCAGCGCTCGGCGCAGTTGCTGGACGTCGCCAGGCAGTACCCGACGTTCCCCATCGTGCTGGAGACGGTGCGGGAATGCCTGCAGGACGTCTACGACCTGCCCGCGCTGGTGGAGTTGTGCGGGAACCTGCGCGAGCGCACCGTCCGCGTGGCCGAGGTGACCACGGAGACGGCCAGCCCCTTCGCCTCGTCGATCCTGTTCACCTACACCGGCGCCTTCATGTACGAGGGCGACAGTCCGTTGGCGGAGAAGCGGGCGGCGGCGCTGGCGCTGGATGCCGCCCTGCTCACCCAACTCCTCGGCGGGGTGGAACTGCGCGATCTGCTGGATCCCGAGATCATCGCCGAGGTGGACGCCGATCTGCGCAGGCGGTCGGATCGTCGCAAGGCAACCACCGCCGAGCAGCTCATCGACGCCCTGCGGGTCCTGGGACCCGTGCCGCTGGCGGAGCTCGGCCTGGTTTCCGAAGTCTCGGCGGAGGAGGCGGTGCGGGAGCTGGGCCGCCGCATCATGCGGGTGCGCATCGCCGGCGTCGAGCACGTCGCGCAATCGCTCGATGCGGCTTTGCTTCGCGACGGCCTCGGCGTGCCCGTGCCACCCGGCATCCCCGTGGCGCCCGACCTCGTGCCCGATGCACTCGAGCAGCTCGTCGCCAGATGGGCCAGGACGCGCGGGCCGTTCACGCGCGATGACGTGGGCGAGGCGTTCGGGCTGGCGGCGAGCGTGGCGCATTCGATCGTGGGCGGGCTCGTGGCGTCGAAGACCCTGGTGCAGGGGCGGTATCGGCGGGGCGTCGACGAGGCCGAGTTCCTCGCGCCCGAGGTGCTGAAGACCATCCGGTCGCGATCGCTGGCGGCCGCCCGCGCCCAGACCGAGCCGGTCAGCCCGTCGACTTTCGGACGCTTCCTGCCGCAGTGGCAGCAGGTCGCGCCGGTTCTGCCCGCCGGGCGCGCGCCCGAACTGCGCGGCGCCGATGGAGTGTTCGCCGTCGTCGAGCAGCTGGCCGGGGTGCGTCTGCCGGCCTCGGCGTGGGAGACGCTGGTGCTGCCGCAGCGGGTGCGCGGGTATCAGCCGCGCGACCTGGACGAACTGACGGCCAATGGCGAAGTCCTCGTCGTCGGCGCGGGCAGTGCCGGTGCCGCGGACCCGTGGGTGATGCTGCTGCCGGCCGACTACGCGGCGCAGCTCGTCGATGTCCCCGATGGCGATGACTTGGCTGCGCTCGGCCCGCTCCAGCAACGGATACTCGACGTGCTCGCCGACGGTGGCGGAGGTGGGTTCCTCTTCAGCCTCATCGCGCAGCACGTCGGGTCGGGGGAGGGGGCGGCCGAGATCCGCGAGGCCCTGTGGTCGCTGTTCGAGCTCGGCCTGGTCAGCCCCGATGGGTTCGCGCCCCTGCGGGCACGTCTGAGCAGGGGCTCCGGTGGGCGCACCGCGCATCGGGCGCGGCGGACCCCCGCACGTGGGCGCCTGCGGATGGGGCGCACCAGCTTCGCGCAGGCCCAGCAGGCGATGGCCCCGCCCGACATGGTGGGCCGCTGGTCGCCGACGATCGCCGCCGACGACTCGGCCACCGCACGGGGCGTCGCGCACGGCGAGGCGTGGCTCGACCGCTACGGCGTGGTCACCCGGGGCAGCGTCGTGGCAGAGGCGACGGTGGGCGGCTTCGCTCTGGCCTACGGGGTGCTGTCGCGGTTCGAGGAGGCCGGCAAGGCCATGCGCGGCATGGTCATCGACGGACTCGGTGCGGCGCAGTTCTCGACCCCGGCCGTGATCGACCGGCTGCGCGGCCTGGCGGATTCGCCCGACGTCGAAGGGTGGCCTTCTGGCGCGGAGTTCCCCGAGGTGCACGTGCTGTCCGCCGTCGACCCCGCCAACCCCTACGGCGCCGCCTTGCCCTGGCCGGAGCGAGGGCCGACGAGGTCCGCGGGTGGTCTGGTAGTGCTCGTCGACGGTCTCCTCTCCGCCCACCTCACCCGCGGCGGGCGAACGCTGACCGTGTTCGATCCGCCTCCCGGGCTCGATCACGGCGACGTGCTGCCGTTGGTCGTCGGCGGTCTGGAGGAGGCGATCGGGCGCGGGATGGTCTCGCGCATCGTCGTGGAAAAAGTCGTCGCCGGAAAGGTCGGCGCCGAGGCCGTCATCGGATCGGATTGGGCGACTCTGCTGCGGGCCGCCGGCGCCCGGATCACGCCGAAGGGTGTGCGCATCGGCGGCGCGGGATCGGCGGGCGGCCATGCCCGAGGGTGATTCCGTCTACCGGCTGGCGCACCGGATGCAGTTCCTGGTGGGCCGCGAGGTCCTGTCCACGAGCATCCGGGTCCCCGCCTTCGCCGTGGCCTCCTTCGATGGACGGGCGGCGGACGAGGTCTGGCCCGTCGGCAAGCATCTGTTCATGCGCTTCGGCGACGACGTGCTGCAGACCCACCTGAGGATGGAGGGAACCTGGTCCGTGCATCGGCTGGGCACGCGGTGGCGCAAACCGGGGCACACCGCCAGAGTCGTGCTCGCCGTCGATGGTGCTCCGGAGGCCACGCCGATCGAGGTCGTCGGGCATGAGCTCGGCCTGGTCCGGGTGTTTCCCGTCGCCGAGTACGACGAGCGCGTCGCCGGTTTCGGCCCGGACGTCCTGGGCACGGAGTGGCCGACCGGCGGGCGCGAGGAGGCGCGGCGACGGCTGCTGGCCGATCCTGGCCGGGCGGTGGGTCTGGCGCTGTTGGACCAGCGGGTGCTGGCGGGAGTCGGCAACGAGTACCGCGCGGAGATCTGCTTCCTGTCCGGGGTGCATCCCACGACCCCGGTGGGCGACGTGGACGTCGACAAGATCCTGGACCTCACGCGTCGGCTGATGTGGGCGAACCGGTTGTCGCCGGTCCGCGTGATCACCGGGGACAAACGGCCCGGCCACACCAGCTACGTTTTCGGCCGCAATCGCCGGGCGTGCCGGCGCTGCGGCACGCCCATCGTGAAGGGCACGCTGGGCGGGGAGCCGGGCGGTGACCCGGGCCGGGATTTCGAGCGCATCATCTGGTGGTGCCCGACGTGCCAACCCCCGCCCGCCCGCGGCGCGGGCTGAGACGGGGGTCGGGTCGGGGGCCGAGATGGGGCTCGGCGGCAGGGGAGTGCCGGCTACTTGCCGAGCGCCGCGAACGCGCCCTCGAGGTCGGCGATGATGTCGTCGACGTTCTCGATGCCCACCGCGAGGCGGATCGTCGCCTGGGAAATGCCGGCACGGGTCAGGCCGTGCTCGTCGGACTGCGAGTGCGTGGTCGTCGCCGGGTGGACGACCAGGGAGCGGACGTCGCCGATGTTGGCCACGTTGGAGTGCAGTTTCAGCGCATCGACGAAGGCCCACGCCTCCGCGGTGCCCGCGCCCTCCAGATCGAAGGACAGCACGCCGCCGGCGCCGGCCAGGCCCAGCTTCTCCTTCGTCGCGTGCCACGGGGAGGAGGACAGGCCCGCGTAGTTGACCTTCGCCACGCCCGCGCGGCCCTCGAGGTACTCGGCGACCTTCTGCGCGTTGGAGTTGTGGCGCTCGATGCGCAGCGCCAGGGTGTCCAGGCCCTGCGCCAGGATCCAGGCGTTGAACGGGGCCGGGGCGGCGCCGGTGTCGCGCAGGATGCCGGCGCGGGCGCGCAGCGCGAACGCCGGGGCACCCAGGTCGGCGAACTTCAGGCCGTGGTACGCCTCGTCGGCCTCGGTGAAGTTCGGGTGCACGTCGCCGCGGCCCTCGCGGGTCTGCGTCCAGTCGAACTTGCCGCCGTCGACCAGGATGCCGCCGAGCGCCGAGCCGTTGCCGGTCAAGTACTTGGTGGTCGAGGACACGACGATGTCGGCGCCGAGCTCCAGCGGGCGCAGCAACGCCGGGGTGGCAACCGTGTTGTCCACGATCAGCGGGACGTTGTTGCGGTGCGCGACCTCCGCGACCACCGGGACGTCGAGGACGTCGGCCTGCGGGTTGGCGATCGTTTCGGCGAAGAAGCCCACGGTGTTGTCCTGCACCGCGGCCTGCCACGACTCCGGGTCATCCGGGTTCTCCACGAACGTCGCCGTGATGCCCAGGCGCGGCAGCGTCACCTTGAACAGCGTCTCCGTGCCGCCGTAGAGGCGCGGCGACGTGACGATGTGGTCGCCCGCCCGCGCCAGCGTCAGAATCGCGGCGGTCTCGGCCGCCTGGCCGGAGGCGAACAGCACGCCGGCGACGCCGCCCTCGAGGTTGGCCAGCCGCTGCTCGACCGCGTCGACCGTGGGGTTGGTCAGGCGGGAGTAAATCGGGCCGGCGTCGGAGAGGTTGAAGCGGTTCGCGGCGTGCTCGGCGGAGTCGAACACGTAGGAGGTGGTGTTGTAGATCGGCAGGTTCCGCGAGCTGGTCTGCGCGTCGGGGGACTGGCCGACGTGGATGGCGCGGGTCTCCAGCGCCCAATCGGCGGCACCGGAGTTGTCGTAGCGGGTGGTCATGGCGGAAGTCCTTTCGTCATCGCGCCGCGTAACACTTGCGCGGCGCACTCCCGCAACCGTAATGAACCGAGCTGTCTAGTGCAAGGCAATGGTGAAATCCGCCGGTGACGGGACGGCGAACCATGCGGTACGGCCTGCCCGGTGGGTCCGGGCGGACGCTCGGGGACGGGCCGTCGGCAAGCAAGAACCTTGCTTGGCGACGTCCCGCGCACGCGAAAGCGCCCCGCCTCCCGGAAGGGAAGCGGGGCGCTCTGCCGTCGGGAGCTCCGGTGGGGGAGCGCCCGATCAGGTGAAACTACTTGCGCAGGCCGTCGATGATCTCGTTGAACTCGGCGGACGGGCGCATGACGGCGTTGGCCTTCTCGTCGTCCGGCAGGAAGTAGCCGCCGAGGTCGGCGGGCTCGCCCTGGACGTCGAGCAGGGTCTGGGCGATGGACTCCTCCTTGGCGGCGAGCGCCTCGGCGACCGGGCCGAAGGTCTCCTTCAGCTCGGCGTTGTCGTCCTGCGCCGCCAGCTCCTGCGCCCAGTACAGGGCCAGGTAGAAGTGCGAGCCGCGGTTGTCGATCTCGCCGACCTTGCGCGACGGGGACTTGCCGTTCTCCAGCAGCTTGGAGGTGGCGCGGTCCAGGGCGTCGGCCAGGACGTTGGCGCGCGGGTCGCCGTCATGCGAACCGGCGTAACGCAGCGACTCGGCCAGGGCCAGGAACTCGCCGAGAGAATCCCAACGGAGGTGGTTCTCCTCCTCGACCTGCTGGACGTGCTTCGGGGCGGAGCCGCCGGCGCCGGTCTCGAACAGGCCGCCGCCCGCCATCAGCGGAACGACGGAGAGCATCTTCGCCGAGGTGCCCAGCTCCATGATCGGGAACAGGTCGGTGAGGTAGTCGCGCAGCACGTTGCCGGTGACGGAAATGGTGTCCTTGCCCTCGCGGATGCGCTCGACCGAGAACTTCGTGGCGGCCACCGGGTCCATGATGCGGATGTCCAGGCCCTCGGTGTCGTGGTCCTGCAGGTACTCCTCGACCTTGGTGATCAGGTTCGCGTCGTGGGCGCGGGCCGGATCCAGCCAGAAGACGGCCGGGTCGCCGGTGGCGCGGGCGCGGTTAACGGCCAGCTTCACCCAGTCGCGGACCGGGGCGTCCTTGGTCTGGCAGGAGCGCCAGATGTCGCCGCGGGCGACGTGGTGCTCGATGAGGACGTCGCCGTCGGAGTTGATGACCTGCAGCACGCCGTTCTCGGGCAGCTGGAAGGTCTTGTCGTGCGAGCCGTACTCCTCGGCCTTCTGGGCCATGAGGCCGACGTTCGGGACGGTGCCCATGGTGGTCGGGTCGTAGGCGCCGTTGGCGCGGCAGTCGTCGATGACGGCCTGGTAGACGCCGGCGTAGGAGGAGTCGGGGATCACCGCGAGGGTGTCCTTCTCCTCGCCGCTCGGGCCCCAGCCCTTGCCGCCATTGCGGATCAGCGCCGGCATGGAGGCGTCGACGATGACGTCCGAGGGGACGTGCAGGTTGGTGATGCCCTTGTCGGAGTTGACCATGTACAGCGCCGGGCCGTCGGCCAGGTCGCGCTCGATGGCGGCCTTGACGGCGGAAGCGGTGCCGCCGTCGAGCTTGTGCAGGCCGTCGAGGATGGCGCCGATGCCGTAGTCCGGGGTGAGGTTCACGGAGGCCAGCTTGGCCTCGAACTTCGGGTACACGGACGGGAAGAACGCCTTGATGACCTCGCCGAAGATCAGCGGGTCGGAGACCTTCATCATGGTGGCCTTCAGGTGCACGGAGAACAGGACGTCCTCGCGCTTGGCCTTCTTGATCTGCGACTTCAGGAAGGACGACAGGATCTGGGCGTTGATGCCGGTGCCGTCGATGATCTCGCCCTTGAGGACCGGCATGTCCTTCTTCAGCACGATCTCGTGGCCGTCGTCGGTCTCGAGGAGGTAGGTGAGCTTGTCGTCCTGCTCCATGATCACGGACTTCTCGTTGTGGCGGAAGTCGTTGGAGGCCATGGTGGCCACGTTGGTCTTGGAGTCGGAGGGCCACTCGCCCATGCGGTGCGGGTGCTTGCGGGCGAAGTTCTTCACGGCCTCCGGAGCGCGGCGGTCGGAGTTGCCCTCGCGCAGGACCGGGTTGACGGCGGAACCCTTGACCTTGTCGAACTTGGCGCGGTCCTCGCGGTCCTCCTCGGTCTCCGGCTGCGACAGGTACTTCGGGATGTCGTAGCCCTTCTCCTGCAGCTCGGCGACGGCGCGCTTGATCTGCGGGATGGACGCCGAGATGTTCGGCAGCTTGATGATGTTGGCCTCGGGCTCCTTCACCAGCTCGCCCAGGGCGGACAGCTCATCGTCGATACGCTGGTCCTCGTCGAGGCGCTCCGGGAACTGGGAGATGATGCGTGCGGCGAGGGAGATGTCGCGGGTCTCGACGTCGATGCCCGCCTGTGCGGCGAACGCCTCGACGATGGGCTTCAGCGAGTAGGTCGCGAGAAGCGGCGCCTCGTCGGTGCGGGTCCAGATGATCGTGGCCATGTGGTGGGTTCTCCTATTTGGTGCAGGATCCGTGGAAAATCTACGAACTGTTGCAGACCACGATAACGCACTTCGCCGATTCGCTTCAGTGGGCGAAATGCACCCCTACCTGCGGTGTGACCTGCGCAACTCCGGGTTGTGCCGCAGGTCACGGGTTATTCCCGCGACATTTGCTTGGCGACGCCCGCGTTATGAAATCCGCCCATTACTAATTACAGACACAAAACTACCCCCGCGATGGGGAGGACGGCGGGGAAGCCGTCCGCCGTCGCGGGGGTCGTCGGGCGGGGAACCGGACTACTGCTCCGGGCGGCCGAACTGCGGCGGCTGCTGGCCCTGCTGGCTCTGCTGCCCGTACTGGCCGAACTGGCCGTACTGCTGCTCGCCGTAGGGCTGTGCGCCGAACTGGGGAGTCTGCTGCTGACCCTGCTGGTTCTGCTGGCCGTACTGCTGCCCGCCGAACTGCGGGGCCTGCTGCTGGCCGTACTGGCTCTGCTGGCCGTACTGCGGGGCGCCGTGCTGGGGCGCGACCGGCTTGGGCTTGGCCACGTAATTGCCGGCGAGCCAGGCACGGGTGTCGGGGAGCAGTGCGAGCACCGCGACAGCGACCCAGGCGAAGAAGAGGAGGGTGCCCACGGTGACGGACAAGCTTCGCGACAGATCCAGGACGACGTCGGTGACCGAGGAGCTGAGGTACATGATTGCCATGGCGATCGGGGTGACCGTCAGGGGGATGATCGCGGTGGAATCCTTGCCGCGCAGCACCTTCGGAATGAGGAATCCGGCGAGGAGGACGGACAACAGGTGCACGACCGCGGACCCCACGGAGGTGTAGCTGTCCGCCAGCATGAGCAGGATTCCGACCAGGGTCATCAGGACACCGAAAGCGCCGATGCCGGCGAGCGTGAACACGAGGCCCTTCGCGGTCCCGGGAACCGAATCCATGAGCTGCTTGAGGCTGCCGGGAGCGGCCGCGGGGCGCTGCTGCGCCTGATCCATCTGCCCCATCTGCTGAGCCTGCTGGGGCTGCTGCGGCTGGTACGGCTGCGGCGAGTCGTGCTGGGCGGACGACGACGCCGCCGTCGCCCCCGCGAAAGCCGGAGCGGACATCCCGGCCGGGGCACCCGATGCGGTCGCGCCGGTCTCCGCCGCCGAATCCGTGGATCCGGAGGCATCGGAGGATTCGGGGGACTCGGGGGAGCCCGCGGAGTAGGAGGCCTCGCCGGAGCCGTTGACCGCCGGAATAACGGACGTCGCCTGATCGTCGTGGGCGCCCGGTCCCTGCGGGGAGTATCCAGCCGACTGCGCCGGCTCATCGGGGAAGGCGCCGGCGGATGCGAGGGCGCGGAGCTCCGGGATGCCCATCCGCGGCGCCGACTCGTCGGTGAGCCGGCCGTCGTACTTCGAGCGGATGCGGTCGTCGCCGAGCACCGACAGCGCGACGGAGTTTTCCTGCACGCGCGCGTCGTGGGCGGCGACGCCGTCGCGCTTGAGTCCCTCGAGGGTCTCGAGGATCGTCGACCTGATGTCCGACGTCGAGGAATCCTTGTCGAGGCCGAGGCTCTCGTAGAAGTCGTAGTGCGCGTTCACGCGGGTCCTTTCGCAGATGGGCCGGGGGTCGGCGGAATGCCGCGCGGGAGGCGCGGAGCACGATTGTTCACGATAACCAACCTCCCGGGCATCCGCTATGATGACCGGTTTCCTCCGGGTGACCCCATAACCTGCGGATTCGTCGCCCGGACCAGCACTTTGACCGTATCGATCAAGTACGTTCGCTCACCCGCACCCGGGAGGATCATTGCCCAAGACCGCTCACGCACAGTCATTCTCGTCACATCGGCGGCCCGTGCCGCGCCAGGACGACGTGTCCGACGCCCGCCGCAACTGGGTCGTCGCGGCCCTGTCCGTCGGCGCCTTCGGCATCGGCGTCACGGAGTTCGTCGCCATGGGCCTGCTGCCGTACATCGCGGCGGACTTCGGCCGCAGCGAAGCCGAATCCGGCGCGGTCATTTCGATGTACGCCCTCGGCGTCGTCGTCGGTGCCCCGCTGATCACGGTGCTCACGGGTTCGGTGCCGCGCCGGCGCATGCTGTTGCTGCTGATGGCGGCGTTCACGGTGGGCAACGCCGCCACCGTGTGGGCGGGTTCGCTGGGCTCCTTCGGGGCGGTGATGGCCTCCCGGTTCATCGCGGGCATCCCGCATGGCGCGTACTTCTCCGTCGCCGCGCTCGTGGCCGCATCCCTGGCCGCGCCGGGCAAACGCGGCCGCGCCGTCGCCCTGTCGGGGATGGGGCTGTCGGTGGCCACGGTCGCCGGCGTGCCCGCCGCCCAGGCGCTGGGCCAGCAGTTCGGGTGGCGCTCCGCCTTCGTGCTCGTCGCGGTCATCGGCGTCGCGGCGCTGGTGGCCCTGTGGTTCGCGGTTCCGCACATGAACCGCATGCCCGCCACCCGTCCGCTGGAGGAGCTCGGCGCACTGGCCACCCCGCAGGTGTGGTTCACCGTCGCCATCGGCACCGTCGGCTTCGGCGGCATGTTCGCGGTGTACACGTACATCACGTGGACGATGACGGAGGTCGGCGGCTTCGCGGAGAACCTCATGTGGCTGGTGCTCATGGCCTATGGCGTGGGCATGGTCGCGGGCACGTACCTCGGCGGCTGGGTCAGCGACCGCGTCGGCGACATGGGCCTGCTGTGGACGCTGGTCGCCATGGCCGTCGCGTTGGTGGCGTTCTACTTCACCGCCCCGCTGGGCTGGGTCGCGGTGATCAACTTCGGCGTGATCGGCATGCTCGGCTCGACGCTGGTTCCGAACTTGCAGACCCGCCTCATGGACGTCGCGGGCCGCGCCCAGACGCTGGCCGCCGCGCTGAACCAGGCGGCGCTGAACATGGCCAACGCCGGTGGCGCGGCGATCGGCGGCGCGGTCATCGCCGCGGGCATGGGCTACCGCGCCCCGG